>JBFYZE010000518.1:0-15238 GCA_041309665.1 Gemmatimonadales bacterium
GGCTGGGCGTCGGCGTCGTCGGGTTCGGGGTGGGCGGCGACTTCACCGGCGTGGCGCTGGGAGGCATCGGCGTCGGCGCAGGCGGCAACGGGCGCGGGATCGTCGCCGGCGGGATCGGCGCGGGCGTCGGCGGCGACTTCGAGGGGATCGCCTTCGGAGGCGTCGGCGTCGGCGTCGGCGGCGAGCTGCGCGGCGTGGGAATCGGCGGGATCGGCGTGGGCGCGTCGAAGATCACCGGCGTCGTCCTCTCGGGGATCGGCGCGGGGGCGCAGGAGTTCCGCGGCCTGGCCGTGGCGCCGGCCTATTTCAAGATCGAGGACGGCGGGACGCTCCGCGGCGTGTCGGTAAGCGCCGTGAACAACGTGCGCGGGAGCCAGCGCGGCCTCACCATCGGCATCGTGAACATCGCCGACGAGCTGCACGGCCTGCAGGTGGGCGTGATCAACATCGCCCGCAACAAGAAGTCGTTCTCGGTCCTGCCGCTGGCGAACTACAGCAGGTAGGCGCCGCCCGACCCCCTGTCTCCGGCAGGCTTGCAGAGGCTCGCTGGTTTCAATTATGGTTATTTTGTCACCATTAGCCGGGAGCGTGGATGGGCAAGGAAATGCTGGGCGAGTTCGAGCTCCTGGTCCTCCTGGCGGCGCTCCGGCTCGGGGAGGACGCAGCCTACGCCGTGGCGATCGCGGACGAGATCGAAGCCAGGACCGGCCGCGCCGCCCAGCGCTCCGCGGTCTACGTCACGCTGCAGCGCCTGGAAGAGCGCCGGCTTCTCACCAGCCGTCTCGGGAGCCCCTCGCCGGAGCGGGGTGGTAAGGCCCGGCGCCTGGTGCGCGTGGAGCCGGCCGGGATCGCGGCCGTCGCCGCCACCCGCGCCGCCTTCCAGAACATGTGGAGAGGCCTGTCCCCCGCGCTCGGGGACGGCCGGTGAGCGCCCCCCGCTGGGCTCGCGCGTTCCTGCACGCCTGCGTGCCGCAGGACCGCGAGGAAGACGTCCTCGGCGACCTGGAGGAGCTCCACGCGCGCCGCGTGATTCGCCGCGGAGCCCCGGCAGCGTGGATCTCGACATCGGCCGAGGCGCTCGCCGTGGGGTTCGCGTTCCTGCTCCACCGCGCGCGGCCGGGCGAGCGGCCGGCGTGGCTCACCTGGACCGAGGTGCGTCTCGCCCTCAGGCTTGCGCGCAAGCAGCCGTTCCTCAACGCCACGGTGATCGTGGCACTCGCGGTCGGCATCGGGCTCTCGGGCGTGGCCTACACGTTCGCGAGCGCATTCCTGTTCGCGGAGATGCCGCTCCCCGCGGGCTCCCGGTTCGTGCGCGTCACCGCCCGGTCCGGGGCGGACGGCAGCCCGGTCACGTTCACGCGGGGGCAGTTCGAGGCCCTGGAGGGCGCGGCCGGCGACTTCGAGTACCTGGGCGTCATGGCCGACGGGAGAGTCAACATCCTGGACGAGGCCGCCGGCGTGGAAGCCCTCGCAGGGGTGCGGCTCCTTCCCGATGCGTTCCGCGTGCTCCCCTACCGGCCGCTCGTCGGCCGGACGCTGGTCCCCGGGGACGGGGCCCCCGGGGAGCCGCCGGTCGCGGTGCTCGGCGAGGAGATCTGGGAGCGACGGTTCGGGCGCGACGCCTCGGTGGTCGGGAGGACGGTGGACCTCGGCGGCGTGCGGACGGAGGTGGTCGGCGTCCTCCCCGCGGAGGCGGGGTTCCCGAACAGGCCGGACGTGTGGCTCCCCTTCACCGTCGCCGACCTTCCGGACGACACCTCCGTCGTGGGTGCCACGGTGACGTTCTTCGGCGTGCTCCGCGAAGGCGTGCCGATCGAATCGGCGTCGGCGCGGCTCGCGGCGCTGGCCGCGGGTCTCGAGCACGCGCCGTCCGCGCCGCCCCTGCGCGTGGGGGTGGCGTCGTACACGGACTTCCCAGAGAGCGGGCTCGTGTTCCTGATGATGGGAGGCCTCGTGAGCGTGGTCGTCATGGTCCTCCTCGTCATCGCGGCGAACGTGGGCAACCTCGTGAGCGCCCGAACGTCCGGCCGCACGTCGGAGCTCGCGGTCCGGACGGCCCTCGGGGCGTCCCGCGCGCGCCTGGTCGGCCAGCTGTCCCTCGAGGTCGCGGTGCTCGGCGCGGCGGCCGCGGCGCTGGGGTGGCTTGCGATGGGCGCGGCCATGCGGTGGATCGCGAGCCTCGCCGACGAGCTTCCCTTCTGGGTGGCGGACTTCACCCCCGGGCTTCCCGCGGCGGCCTTCGTCGCGACCGTGACGCTCCTGGTCTGCGCTGTGGCGGGGGTCGTCCCCGCGCTCCGGGCGACCCGCCGCGATCCGGGGCTCGTCCTGAGGGCGAGCGGAAGGGGCAGCGGCGGGCAGGGGTTCGCCCTGGCCGGCACGGCCATGTCGGTCCTGCAGGTCGCGATCTCGGTGGGGCTCATGGGCGCGGCGGTAGTCACCGCGAAGGGGTTCGCGGGGTATGCGCGGACGCCGGTGGACGTCCCGGCGGCAGAGATCCTCACGACCGGCGTCTCGCTGGAGGGCATCGACGACCTCGCCGCGCTGAACGCGCGCTACGCGGCGATCGACGACGCCGTGCGGGCGGTGCCGGGCGTGACGGGGGCGGGGTTCGCGACGCAGATTCCCCGCCTCGACGCGCCGGCTCCAGCCGTCGTGGTGGACCCGGTTCCAGGCGAGGGAGAGGCCGTCCCCCGGCCGGCACCGAGGGTCGAGGCGCGCGCGGGGTTCCTGGAGGCGCTCGGCGCGACGCCGATCGCCGGGAGGCTTCTCGAGGCCGGCGACTTCCTCCCGGGCGCGCCTCGCGTCGCCGTCGTGAACGTCTCGTTCGTGAGGGACTTCCTGGGCGGTCGCAACGCGGTAGGGCGACGTCTGCGGATCCCGGCCGAAGGCGTGGCCGATGGAGCCGAGGCTCCCTGGCACGAGATCGTCGGCGTCGTGAAGGACATGGGGCTGAGCGTCGGGGACCCCAGCTTCGCGGGCGGCTACTACGTGCCCCTGCGGGGCGGCGGCTGGGTCCGCCTCGTCGCGAGGGTGTCGGGTGATCCCCTCGCCTATCCCCCCCTCCTCCGGGGCGCGGTGGCCGCGGTGGATCCCAAGCTGATGCTCGGCAGGATCGAGACGCTCGAGGCCGCAGCGGCGGACAACGTGACGGCCCTCGGCACGATCGGAGCGGGGCTCGGGGCCCTGGGTGCCGTCGCGCTACTCCTGTCGCTGGTGAGCATCTACGCGCTCGTGTCCATGACCGTCTCGCGCCGCTTCGGGGAGATCGGCGTGCGCGTGGCACTCGGCGCCACGCGGGTGGACGTGCTGCGCGCCATCGTGGGCCGGGCGCTCGTCCAGACGTGCGCAGGCGCGGTCCTCGGGATCGGGTTGGGCCTCGCGCTGCTGCAGGCCGACGGGCTCTTCGTGTTCCGCGTGCCGGGCAGCGATCCCTGGACCCTCCCGGGGGCGGCGCTCCTCATGGTCGTCGCTGCGGGAGTCGCGGGCTGGGTGCCGACGCGGAGGGCCCTCGCGATCCGACCGGCCGACGCTCTGCGATCCGAGTAGCACGGCCCCTCGGGGCATCCTGCCTCGCCGCGCCTCGTGCGGGTTCCTGCGCTCACCCAGGCCGCGTGGAGTGCGGCCCCCGGGGAAGCGCGGGAACCATGGTCGCGCGCCTGGAGCCGCCGCGCACCTGGAAGGGCCGCGAGCGCGTGGCCACCTCCCCCGTCTCCTGGTCGGTGACGGTCACCGTCATGCGGTAGTGCCCCTTGGAGAGGGACGTGTCCACCCGGCGGAGCTCGCCCAGGGAGCCGTCGGGCGCCGACGCGGCCTTGCCGTCGAAGCGTGCCCGCACGACGCCGCCGGCTCCGTCGCGGGGGGCGCCTGAGGAGTCCACGGGCGCCACGGCCAGCTCGGTGAGGTACCGGTGCCCTGAGGGGAGGTTGTAGACCTCGTAGTAGACGTCGAAGGAGCCCTCCGGGAACTGGCTCGTGGGGAGCAGCGCCAGGGTGACATCCCCCCGCCTCCACCCCTCACGGGCGTCCGGGTCGCCGAGCGCGATGTCGCTGAGCATGAGCTCCGTGCCCGTGTAGTCGGGGACGGGGAAGGTCGAGCCGTAGAGCTGGCCGATCCCCGGGGTGCTGGCGTCGGTCATGATGACCCGCTGGAGCGTGGACTTGGACGGAGGCGCCTGCACCTCGATGTGGGTGTGGATGATGTGGTCGCCGGAGAGGGAGCGGGGCACCGCCACCGCCACCGAGTCGTCGGTCCGCCGCACCGACTTGAGCGCCGTGTCGGCCAGGACCAGCGTCACGTCGAAGCGGTAGCGCGCCTCCCCGTCCTCCCACTCCCGCTCCAGCCTCCCAGCCGGGATGGCGAACGCCGCCACCACCGTGGTGGCGCCGGCGTCTCCCCGGAACGTGTACAGGTCGTAGAAGAAGGGGAGCGGGCGCACCGGCCCCTCCGCCGGCCCGCCCCACGGGGCGGCCGCCAGGAGGCAGAGGAACGGGACGAGACCTCGGAGAGTCATCACGGTGGGTGGGAGGTGGCCTGCGCATGGGTACACGGCGGCAGGACGGGGCGTTCCGGGGCGGCACGATTTTCCTTGCGCCGGGCGAGGGCCGGGCGAATGTTCGGCTCATCCCGAGGGATGGGAGGAGGCTATGCGCAACTGGCGGCTCCTCTTGGTGTTCCTGGCGGTGGCGACTCTGGTGGCCTGGCGGTTCGCCCCGGGTTCCGCGCCCGTCGGAATCAACGTCTGCGCACCAGGCGCCGTGTGCCTGGTGTGCGACGAGCTCAGCCTCGATGACCTGGACCGGGTGGAGCTCGATCCGGCTGAGGTCTTCACGGTGCCCGGCGAGTCTTTCAGGATCGACGCCGTCCCCGTGTTGGCAAATGGCCTTCCCGTGCGGGCCAAGGTGCCCACGTGGGAGCCGATCCCGCTGACCTGGGACTCACTGGAGTCCCTGACCCCCCATGAGGGCTTCGCCCTCTTCTCCGTGGCCGGTGACGCCCCGTCCTCGACGGTCTCCGGAATCCGGGCCACCGTGAGCGGCAAGGCGCCCTATGGATCTGGACTCGTTCAAGTGGGAGCCTTGAAAGGCACGCAGGGGACGACCCTCGAGGTTCCCCATGTACCATCGTCGCGCCCGGAGGCCGTCCTACAGGACTGGCCGGTCCACAGCCCCTGCAGCACGCTCGCCTCCCGGGGCGTCGCCATGGCCGGTACCGCCTCGCTGACGGACCTGGCCGGAGCCGAGTGCAAGCCCCAGTCATGGGTGTTCGCGACAGATGTCGGCGTGCGCCTCGCAAATCCTGTATCCGCGTCCGTGCAGACTTCGGCGCCTGCCCCTTTCATCGACGCGCCGCCGGAACGGGTGGTGCTCCTCAATGTCCGCCGAAACCTGGCGAAGCCGGCAGACTCAACGGAGTTCGAGTACGCCTGGGCCAAGGCTCTCGCGCTCGCCGAGCGCCATTTCCGCGTGAACCGGACGGGGATCGCATTCGACTGGCGAGAGCGCCCGGACACCACCCTCGCCGAGCTGACGGCACCGTTCACGGGCTGCGGGGACAAGGTACTCGAGGGGAAGCTCGGGGTCTCTCTCACCAAGGTCGTGGCCCCCGAGGGAACGGCACTCGACCCGCACGAGGCATGGGTCGTCTTCGTGCCCAGCATCGACGGGCAGTTCGCGGGCTACACATGCGCCCAGACTCCCCGCCGGGGCCCCGTGATCGTGATGTCGGCTGCCCACTTCAATCCCACCACGCTTACGCATGAACTGGGCCACATGCTGGGCATGGGGAAGCAGATGGAAAACGACGGGCACACCGAGGGAAGAGACGGTTTCACGCCTGCCAACGTGATGTGGAGTGCCCCCGACCTGTGCACGGGGCGGACCCGCGAGCGGTTCTCCCTGGGCCAGATCTATCGAATGAACTTCGATGCGCGTTCCTGGATCTGGTACGGCGGATCCGCCGACACCCTCAAGTGGCCGCTCACGTGGAGACGGACGTGCCAGAAGAACCACGGTGAAGGGACCTGCCCCGCACTGGCCACAGACTATGCCAGGGGGAGAGTCAAGTGACCCGGGTGCTCGCCCTCAGCGTCGCGCTCGCCGCCCTCACCCTCCCCAGGGGCTGCAATTGCCCCTTGCCGGGCGTGCCTAAGGACGAGATGGACGTCATCCGGCATTGGCTTTCCTGCGAGGAGTGCGACAAAGGCGAGCGGCAAGCTCTCGTCGGCCTGAGCCCAAAGGCCGTCCCCGTTCTCGCGCAGGCGCTGGCTCCGGGCAGCCGGGGCGACCGGGTCCTCCGCGAGAGCCTGGAGGCTTCGGTCCGCGCCCAGCTCGCGTTCCTCCCGGCCGACTCGGCCACCGACACGGCGGTCCTGTTCTTCAGGAACAACGAGCTGCGACGCGTGCAGGAGCGGGCGGCCATTGCGCTGGGCGACCTGGGAGCTGTCGCGAAGATCCAGGAGATCCTGGACGACCGGGCCACACGAGGCCTGGACAGCGCCGTCGTCCGGGCCCTGGAGTCGGCGCGACTGCGGGCAATCACGAGGAGGCTGTCCGGAGCGGTGGGCAGGGTGAGTGGCAGCGGAGCCGTCGTGGTGCCGCCGCGGGTCCGGGTCTCG
Organism: Gemmatimonadales bacterium; assembly: GCA_041309665.1. Classification (GTDB taxonomy): domain Bacteria; phylum Gemmatimonadota; class Gemmatimonadetes; order Longimicrobiales; family Gaopeijiaceae; genus SZUA-318. The sequence continues at coordinate 6,614 of JBFYZE010000518.1, forward strand.
GTGCTCCCGGACTCCGTGCAGTTGGAAGTGGGGAACGTCATGACGTTCTCGGCGCAGGTTCTCGACACGATCAGCAGCGTCCTTCCGGGAGAGGCCGTGACCTGGACGCTGGCGCACCCACCCGGCAACGGCGCCGTCTCCCTGTATGCTTCGGGGGTGCTGACCGCCCTGGCGCCCGGCGCCGACACCGTGATCGCCACGCACTCCAGCGGCAGCGAGGGCCGAGCCACGGTGCGGGTTACGCCGCGCTCCTCCATTCCGTTGCTCCGCATCGACAGCGGCAACCACCAGTCGGCCATGGTCGGCTCGCAGCTCCCGTCGCCGGTGGTCGTCGAAATGAAGACCCCAGAAGGGACGGCGGCCCCGCGTGTGCGCGTGGCGTGGGCCGTGGAAAGCGGCGGGGGCGCGCTCGTGAGCACAGACAGCGTCACCGACTCGGCGGGACGCGCCCGCGCCCGATGGAGGCTCGGCGGCGCCATCGGCCCTCAGCGGGCCAGCGTCACCGGACCTGACGGGCTGCTCATCACGCTCCGGGCCCGCGGCGCCCTCTCAACCACGATCCAGGGCGTGATCATCAACGACCGTAACCTCTCTGACACCCTCGATCCAGATGAAGCCCTCCCCGGCGTGCCGGTGCGCCTCTACAAGGATGGATCGCCGCCCGCGGAAGTGGCTGCAGACTCCCTCGTGGCCGTGGACACCACCGATAACGCCGGCGTCTTCCGGTTCACGGACCTGCCGGCGGGTGTGTACATCGTCCAGCCGGTCCCGGGCCTCATCCCGGGCTGGCCCGTGCGGGTGCTCCGGAGCGACACGGGCGGGGACACCGCCCTCGTCCGCACGGCCGAGCCCGAGCCCCAGCCAGGCTCGGGGAACCCCGACGCCACCCTCGTGCCCGGCATCGGCGGCCGCACCGTGGGGATCGCGTCGGGGTTCGGGGGCGCGCTCGTGCTGCCGCGCTGGGATCACGACCGCGGCGCCATGAACCTCAAGGCCGCCGTGGCGGTCCATCGCCAGCCCCATTTCACCTTCCTCTTCGGCGACGGCACCGTCCAGGGACGCGTCCTCGACGGGGCATCCGCGCTCGCCGGCGTGACGGTGCGGGCGGTGCGCTGCGCCACATCGAGCGGAACCACGTCACCGCCCACCGTGGACACCACGAGCGCGTGCGTGTCCGCCGGTGCGCCGATGGCCACAACGACCGACGCCGCCGGCAGCTTCCGCTTCAGCGGCCTCCTCGAGGGAGCCTGGCGGGTGACCGTCGAACCGTACTCCGTGGGCCGCCCGGGTCCGATCAGGCACGCCCTCTACCTACTCCGGGGCCGGAGCGCCAGGGACTCCGTGGCGTTCGACCTGCGCTGACGACCCGGGCGGGAGCCGAGCGCGCCAATGGTCTGGGGGCGCCGCGTGTGCGGCGCCCCCACCGCCCTACCGCCGTCGACGAGCGCCTCAGGTCCCCGGGGGGTACTTGGGCGGGAAGAGGGGGTCCGTGGGGCCACCCGGCCCGCACATCGCCACCAGCTCCGGGAGGCGTTGCTCCGGCCTCAGCCTGTGGATCTCCTCCGTGCGCCGGACCAGAGCGCAGATGGCGCGGGTCTGGCGGAGGCTGTACGCCGGATCCAGTGGAGTCTCCGGATCCGTGCCCGGGTTGGCGTCGATCGTCATCGAGTCAACCCAGATGGTGAGCCTGCTGTCGGCAGCCTCGAGCGCCGACGCCCTTCCTTCCAGCGCCGCCACTCTCTTCTCCAAGTCCCCCGTGATCCAATTGCACCCCGCCACCCCCAACACCAGCACCACGGCCAGCCCGACACCCATCCATCGTCTCATGGCCCACCTCCAGTATTGATTGAAGGAACCTCAACGAGCCGCCGCCCCCTGGAGGGCGTCCAGGCGGGCGGAATAGCGATCGGCAAGCGAAACCGAGTCCATGGCCAGCGCGGCCTCCCTTCGGAGCCGCAGGCTCTCCTGGAGGAGCGCCAGGTTCTCGATGGGCGCCGGGTGATCGAACGTGCCCGCCACCCGCAGCGCCTCGGCGGGCCGCCCCTGTTCCAGCAGCAGGCGGACCCGCAGCAGGCGCTCCAAGGGCAACGAGTAGAGAGACTCCCACACCAGGTCGTACTGCGGCACGGCGGGCCGGAGGGACTCCAGGATGCGCAGCGCCTCGGCGCCGCGCCCCCGCACCGCAGCCCCGTGAGCCGTGAGCGCCGCCAGGGCGAGGCGATCCCCTTCGCCACCACCCATCGCGGCCACGCGGGACGAGGCCTCGACGCCGCTCAGCCCGAGCGTGTCGTGCTGCCGGAGGGCATACCAGGCTCCCACCGCCCAGCGCGTCCGATGGCCGGCCGTCTCGAAGGCCGGACCATGCTGTTCGGTGACCGTCCGGATCCACTTCTCCACGAGGGCTTCCATGGGCGCTCCCCCTGCCACCGCCACCACCATGTAGGGCCCCACGGCCCCGCCTACCCAGGCCATGGCGCTGTCCAGTACCGCTGCGGCCGCGGCGTGCCTCGATCCGGCGAGATAGACCGCCTGGAGCCCCAGCGCCCCCCCCCAGCGATGGGCGTTGGGCACCCCCTCGCCCTCCCATATCGCGAGGAACCCCTCCTCGGCGCACCGGAGCTGCCCCGCCCCCTCCGAGAGGCGCTTGGCAGCCGACAGGGCGACCCCTGGATCCAGCGCCACCGCCTGCCGCCACTCGGCCATGCCCATGCGTCCCAGCACGCAGTCGCGCATGAGCCCCAGGTGGGCGATGGCGCTCTCGTTCGGACGGGCCCTGGCGAGGATGTCCACGAGCCGGCTGCCCAGCTCCACGTCTCCCCGTCCCAGGGCCATATCGGCGAGGTTGATGAGGGGAGGGTTGAAGTCCGGGTCCAGCCTCCATGCGCGCTCCAGCGCCTCGCGGGCCATGGCACCGTCGGTGACGTCGGACGGGAGGAGGTGGAAGTAGGTCTGCCCGAGCGCGGTCCACGCCTCCTGCCAGTCGGGATCCATCTCGATGGCGGCGCGGAGCGCCGCCACGGAGGAGTCGGCCTGCCCGACCCAGTAGGCATACAGGCCTCGCGCCAGGAGGCGGTGCTTGGGCGGCAGGTCCTGGATCCTGGCGATGGCATGCTCGGCGAAGGCCATGGAGCCTTCGGCGTCCAGCTCCCATTGGGCTGCCTGGGCGCCCTTGAGGGCCGCGAAGGCGAAGAGCGTATCCGCGTCCACGGCGCTCTGGAAGAGATCACGCGCTTCGCTGAAGCGCCCCAGCCGGTACTCCCGCTCCCCGCGGATCCAGTCCACCACGGCCCCCGGGTCGCGGTCGCGCACCGGCGACAGGTCCACCTCGCGCCCTGGATCCAGCCATGCGGGGAGCAGACCCGTCAGGGTCTCGAAGCCCACCTGGATGGGGGAGTCGCTCCTGCCCGCCCCAGTTCCCTGCGCCACCAGCGAGTCGCCCTGGGCATCGTGGACTCTCAGGAAGACGTGTAGCGAATCCCCCCGCGGGATGAGCCGGCCGGCGATGTAGTACCGGGCGCCCTGGGCGACGGCCAGGTCCCGCTCCGCCTCGGGGCCCAGCGTGGCGATGTCCACGCGCTGCCCCGGATCCAGGCGGCTCCACCCGTCGATGAGCTTGAGCGTGCCGGCGTGCTCCAGGACGCCCTGGATGAGCTGCGAAACGAGGAGACCATCCTGCGTCCCGCCGTGCCCGTCCTCCAGGGGGAAGACCACCACCTTCCCCTCGTCCAGCTCGAGGCCCCGGGGTGAAAGGAGGACCCACCCGGCCACGCCGGCCGTAACCGCCGCCAAGGCGAGGAGCGCCACTGCCGCCGCACGCCGCAGGCTCCCGGTCCCCACCCCGTCCTGGGAGCGGGCGGATTCCGCCAGCGCCGACGCGAATGCTCCAGCGGTCTGGTAGCGGTCGGCGGGGAGGCGGGCCAGCGCCGTCTTGAGCACCTGGTCCACGGACTGCGGCACCGCGTCGCGGAACGTCGAGATCGGGACCACCGGCAGGCTCAGCTTCTTGGCGAGCAGCGCCTGTGCCGACGGTGCGGTGAAGGGGGGCTCGCCGGCCAGCATCTCGTACACGACACAGCCCAGGCTGTAGATGTCCGAGCGGCCGTCCACGATCCCCTGGCCCGACGCCTGCTCCGGGCTCATGTAGGCGGGGGTGCCCAGGGCGACGCCCGTGCCGGTCATGGCGGTGTCGGCGTCGGGGTGGAGGGCCCGCACCAGGCCGAAGTCGGCCACGACCGCGTGGCCCTCCTCGAGGAGGATGTTGCCGGGCTTGATGTCCCGGTGGATGACACCGTGCCGATGCGCCGTGTCCAGCGCGTCGGCGATCTCCTCGGTGAGCCGGACGACCTCGGCGACGGGAAGCGGCCCCTCCCGTGTCAGCCTCTCGCCGAGGGTGTCCCCGGCCACGTACGGCATCACGTAGTAGAGCGTACCGTCGGCGGAGCCCGAGTCCAGGAGCGGGAGGATGTGGGGGTGGCTGAGCGCGGCGGTGACGCGAACCTCCCTGAGGAAGCGGTCCGCTCCCCCGGGCGTCTCCGGGGACTGGAGCACCTTGATGGCCACCGGCCGGTCGTGCTGCGTGTCCCGGGCCAGGAAGACGGTGGCCATTCCCCCGCGCCCGATCTCCTTCTCCACGTCGTACCGGGGTGCCAGCGCCTCGCGGAGCCACCCCACGCCACGCTCCTCCCCGGCGAGCGGGTACTCCGGCGACCCTCCCGGCGGAGGCCCGGTCATGTTCTCACCCAGAGGGCTGCCATCGTCACCATCCAGGCCAACGCGATGCCGCCGAGGAGCCACGTCTCCGCCGCGGTGACGCGCTGCGCGCCGCGGGCGCCGTGGTGCCAGGCGAGGACCAGCGCGGCCGGCATCCCCGCCACCACCGTGGCCAGGGTCAGGAGGTAGGCCCGCCGGTCCAGGAGGCCCTGCTGCACCAGCTGGTCCACCACCTGGAGGACGACCCACCCGCTCGGTGTGTAGATCAAGAGGGCATGGGGAATGCGCCGCCGCCGGAGCCCGGCCCAGATCCGCGCGGGCTCCTGTGCGCCCGAGCGGGAGCCATCGTCCCAGCCCGAGCTCTCGGCAACCACGTCCTGGGCACTGGGGCGGCCGTGCGGGTCCGGGGCGAGACAGCGGCGGATCAGGTCGGTCAGCGCCGGGTCTCCCACCGTTTCCTCCCAGGCCTGCCACTGGGCGGGAGGACGCGTATCCGGGGAGGGGAACCCGGCGCCACCCCCCGACAGGAGCCTCCACGCCACCAGGCCCAGGGCGTAGATGTCGCTCCGGTCGGTGGCCGGGCGGCCGAGCATCTGCTCGGGGCTCATGTAGCCGGCGCTCCCGAAGATGGCTCCCGAGGGCGTGAGTCGCTCGTCGTCGGGGCGGACCGACTCCATCAGCCCGGAGAGGCCGAAATCCGTGAGCAGCACGCGCGCAGAGCCCTCCTCGCAGCGGAAGGCCCCCGGGTGGATCCCCCTGTGCACGATACCCAGCTTATGCGCGGCGGCGAGGGCACCAGCGATGTCGCGCATCACGTGCCTCACCTGGGCCGGCTCGAATCGCCGGAGCGCCTCGAGGCGCTCCCCGAGCGTACAGTCGCCCAGATAGGGCTGTACGTAATAGGGGGTGCCGTCGTCCAGGGCTCCCACGCGGAAGATGGGGACCACGTTCGGATGGGAGATGCGAGCGGCGGCGAGCATCTCGCGCTCGAATCGGCGCCGGACGTCGGGGGATCGCATGTTGCCCCCGGAGAGGACCTTCACCACCACCGCCCGCCTCAACGCCACCTCGCGGGCGAGGAAGAGGCTCCCGAAGGATTCCTCCCCGAGAGAGCGCGACACGTCGAACTCCGGCCTGAGGCCCTCCCGCACTTTGCGGAGGAGCGCCTCCTCCCCATGAGCAGCGTGCGCGTCCCCTTCGGGGCCAGTGGGCGGTGATCTCGTCACCATCCTCGGTCCTCCACGGGGAATCAGGTCCGGCGGCAGGGGGGGCTGACGGTCGGTCCTTGGGGAGAAGTGAAGCGCCGAGAGGCGGAATCGCAAGGTATTCGTAATCGGAGGGCGCCGCCTGTCGCCCCACTCACTCCGGCGCGAGACCCTCGAGCAGCGCCCGCGCTCGAACCACGGCCAGGGAGTCGGACGCTTCCCGGGGCGCGCTGCGTGCCGCCTCCGCCAGCACCTCCCGTGCCAGCGCCGGGCGTCCCGTGTCCATGTAGAGCGCGCCGAGCTCCATGGCGTGGCGCGGACATGCCGGGTCGGCCGCCCGGGCCTGGCGGAAATGCTGCTCGGCGTGCTCCCACGACGCCCCTTCCAGCACCGACGCTCCCATCACCTCCCGCAGGACCAGGCGTGCTACCCGGTTCAGGCGCATGGCGCCGGCGTGCAGGCGGCCCATGACGTGGTGCGCCCCCGCATGGTCCGGGTCCAGCTGCAGCGCCCACTCCGCCTCGCTGCGCACCTCCGCGGCCAGGGCGAACTTCCGGCGGAGCCCCTGGTGCTCCAGGTGGTAGCCCAGCGCCACCGCGAGCAGGTAGTGGGCCTCGGCGTCCGACGGCGCACGCTCGACTCCGGCCCGCGCCCGCGCCACCGCTTCCCGGAAGAGCGCCACCGCCTCCTCGCGGTCCCCCGCCGTCAGACCACGGAGCACCAGGTCCTTCACCTCGCTCCCGCCGACCGCGCCCGATCTCCCGGCCACCGTCGTCTCCCCCGCTCCCGCCGGACCCGGGGGCCGCGCGGGCTGCAGGGCGGCCGCCGCCCCGTCCGGCACTCCGGCGAGGACCGCGGCCGCCATCACCACGGTGACGGCCCCGGCGGTCCGCGCTCTGCCAGGGACGCGTCCACGGCCGCGCGCGACGGCCGGCTCTGCAGCAGCGGACGCCGGCGCCAGCTCCCGCAGCAGCACCACCGCGCCTGCGGCCGCCGGCAGGTAGATCAGCAGGAACCGATACGCCAGCGTGAAGGGCGCCAGGAGATGAGCCGGCATGAGGATGGCCATGAAGGCCCCGGTGCCGATCTCGGCGATCCCGCTCCCGCCCGGGCTCGGCGCGACGAAGAGCACGAAGTGGAGGAGCGCCTGCACGGCCAGCGTGGTGAGGTAGTCGCCCTCCACCCCCAGCCCCCGCATGACGAGCCAGGCCAGCGTGAACTTGTTCAGGTAGAGCAGCGCGGTGAGCCCGAAGCTCAGCACGGGCAGCGAAGGGTTCTCCCGCACGAACCGCGTGCATGCCGCCTGGTACTGCTCCACTCCGTCCGAGAGCGTGTGCGCACAGTGATACGCCAGGCGCGCCGCGACGCCGCTCCGTCCCTCGAGCCGTCGAGCCGTCCATGCCATGGGGCAGGCCAGCCATTCCGGGCGTAAGAGCCCCACGAGCATCACCGCGAGGCAGGCGGCGAACGCCGCGAACCCGTACTGCACGAGCATGTGGATCCCTCCTGCGGGGAACCGCTCCCGGAAGACCCACGCCGTGATCCCGCCCGCACCCAGGAAGAAGATCAGTGTGGACAGGAAGTTGATGAGGAGGAACGAGAGCGCGTCCGGGACGGGGATCCCGCCCCGCCACAAGACGAAGACCTGGGCCGGGCCGCCCCCGGTCTGGGAGGGCGTGACCGCGCCCATGAACCGGTTGGCCAGGTCTGCCCGGATTGGGAGCCAGAGCGACGTGCCGGGCCGGATGCGCCGAAGGAAGATCTGGTAGCGGACGGCGCCGATGAGGATGTCGCCGACCCCGCCCAGGACTCCCAGCGCGAGGAAGCCGGGGCTCAGCGTGGCCATCACCTGGCTGGCGCCCCCGGCGGCGGTGAAGCGCCAGAGGGCGGCCAGGCCGGCCACGGTGAGGAGGACGAACAGCGCGAGGCCCCGCGCCATCCTAGCGCGTGAGATCGGGAGGGTCGCGTCCGAAGCGGCCGTATGACGGGTGTCCATGATGCCTCCTCACGACGCCTTGAGGGCGCGGCGGTGGTACTGGAAGGACTGGTGCATGAACGCCTCGAGGCGGGTGTGGAGGTTGGTCTCCTCCTGGCCGTCGAAGGCCACGTCCAGCCACGGGACGCCGTTCATCTCCTCGCGGAGCCGGGGCGCCATGCACGACACCACCGTGCCGGGCATGCACGAGAACGGGAGCACGTTGATGACCCCGGCGATGCCGTGGCGCGCCAGGTCGAGCACCCGCCCCATCGTGAGCACGGCTTCGGTCCCGAGCACCGGCTCGAAGCAGGGCTTCAGCAGCTTCGCCGCCTCGGCGACCGTCGACTCCGGGGGGTGGCGCAGCACTCCGCGCAGCGGGTTGGTGAAGCGCCGCTCGATCCAGCGCTGGTAGATGTCGGAGACGCAGCCGCCAACGTAGTTCCGGTACTGGTGGAAGCGCAGCGAGAGGTCCTTCCTCCGCCAGTCCACGTAGTAGATCCAATCAGAGAACGTCCCCTGGATCACCTCGCCGCCGGCCTGCTCCACCGCGCGGACGATCTCGAGGTTGCTCTGATGGTTGAGCACGAGGTACAGCGCCCCGATGACGACCCCGAGGGGGCGCTCCCGGCGGCGGTCCACGTGCAGCGCGCCGCAGCGGCGCGCGGCGCGCCAGAGCGCCTCCACCACGGCGTCGCCGCCGCCCGCCTCGATGGCGGCCACCAGGTCCGAGAG
>JBFYZE010000519.1:0-11305 GCA_041309665.1 Gemmatimonadales bacterium
GGAGGCGCGCTCCAGGATGTCGCGCACGTCGCGGCGGTCGTACTTGAGTGCGCCCACCAGGTCGGCGTGCCCGGGCCGCGGGAGGTAGTGGGGACGGAGCGCCTTGGGGTTCTCCGCCGGAGCGGCCGGCAGGGGGCTCATGGCCGTCTTCCAACTCTCCCAGTCCCGGTTCCACACCACCATGGCGATGGGCGAGCCGAGCGTCTCGCCCAGGCGGACGCCGCTCAGGAGCTCCGCCCGGTCCGCCTCGATCTGCATGCGCCGCCCACGTCCATGCCCCCCCTGGCGGCGGCGGAGCTCGGGGTCCACGTCCCGCTCCATCTCCAGGCCCAGGCCCGCAGGGACGCCCTCCAGCAGGGCCACGAGGCCCCGCCCGTGGGACTCCCCGGCGGTCCGGAACGACAGGCGCGACATCCCTCTCCTCGACAAAGCAAAGCCCGGCCGGGCCGGGCGGGAACGTGATGAGAGCAGGAGCAGGAGGGCTCGCAGCGGCCGGCCGCTCCGTGCCTACTATATAGAGGCGCCCGGGGCGTCCACCAACCCCCGCCTGGTGTCCGGCGCGTTCCCGCAGGGCTCGAACGCACGGCGCCCCGGCGGCTTCGGCCGCCGGGGCGTGTACCCCTGTCGCGCTCGGATCCCCCCCCGCAGGGCCGCCGCTATCAGCGCTCGGGGTGCTCCCTCAGGACGTCCGCCTTGCGGACATCGATCACCACGACACCACCGCCGGAGGTGGGGGCGAACAGCTTCATGACCACGCAACGGTCTTCGCTGATGCCGTCCGGAGCGATGGGGGCGTTGAAGTCCTGATTGTTGTAGAGCTGCACCGCCCGGCCGATGGTCGAACCCCGCTTGTCCGTCACGGTGATCGCGCTGCAGGCGTACCCGGCATTGTCCTCGGGGAACGGCAGCACCGCCCGCAGGGGACCGGTGACCACGTCCCTCATGTAGATCCGACCGATGCGCTTGAAGCGCCACGTGTCGATGATGTCCACGGTGCGATTCCCGCTGGCCACGAAGGCGAGGTGGGTGTCCGGTCGATACTCACCCCTCCGGCTCACCGTGGATCCGTTCGCATGAAGCGGGTGAAGCGCCGCTCCGGATCCCTGGGTCGCAGCTTCGATCTGGGTCCCACCCTGGAGCAGGAGATCCTCCGGCGTGATGAAGTACGCAGCTTCGCGACCGCGGACCACGCCCAGCGTCCCGTCGTAGTTGAGCCCGATCCCCCGCACCTCTTCGGATGGGTTGGTGAGCAGGTTGGAGACCTCCGTCCAAGCGCTCAGCTGGGTTTCGGGCCCGGGCTTGGCTTCATAGACCAGCACCCGCCCGACGGGCTCGATGCCTCCTTCGCCGATCGCAACCCACCCCCCGTCCCCGGACGCAGCGACGTACGTCGTGTCCTGGAAGGCGAGGCTCGGGATGTTCCACTTCGCGCCGACTGCCACGAAGACATCGGAACCCTTGGACATGAGATCGGCGGCGGCCGCATTCACCGCGTCGCCGTCGGTGGACGCCGCCACCCCCGTGATGATCTGATCGGGGAAGCCGGGCACGTGATCGACCAGGGTGATGACGGCCTCCACCGTGGCCACACCCAGAGAATCCACGCTCAGCGTGTCCACCGTGCTGCTGATGCCATCGATGTGCGCGAGGGCCCAGAAATCCTCCACGGGCTCGAACTCGGCGTGCTCCACGAACAGCTTGGCTTCGGAGCGGTTCCAGCCCGGCGAGAAGAAGCCCTTCCGCGCGGTGCCGTAGTCGCCGATCACGGAGGTCTTGGTGGAGTAGACGATGTTGCCAAAGGAATCCACCGCCACGTACTGAGGACGGTCGGAGAAGGCGGGCGTCTCGGGCTGTGGCAGCGGCCGGATGATGTACTGCACCCCGGAGTCCCCCGACTTCAACTCCACGTCGAAGAGCAGCACGTCGGGGGTGAGGAACCGATCGGAGTCCATCTCCCGCTCGGTGGCCAGGTTGATGACCGAGAGGTTGGTGCCGAACGAGTTGGCCACCCAGAGCGAGTCTTCGTCCCGCGTGAACGCCAGACCCCAGGGCTCCGCACCCACGCCGATCGCCTTTCGGAACGCCTCGGTCTGAAGGTCGAAGACCTCGATCTGATTGGCGCTGATGTTGGACAGGTACATCTTGCGCCGCGTCGTATCCACCGCGGCGTCCATGATCTTCCCGCCCACCGGGAGCCGGACCGTCTTTCCCGCGACCACGCTCCGCGTGACGCGCTGGCCGGTCCGGTTCATCGCGCTGACCTGACCGGTGGCCAGCGTGTCGCACGGCAGCGACACGAGGGAGTCGAGCCCGACGCTCGCCCCGCAATTGCCCTGGGCATCACGCATCCACGAGGTGATCTCGTAGACCAGGGTGTCCGGCAGGCTCAGCGAGTCCACGTTGAAGGGCACGAACTTGAAGAAGCGCGTCACGGTGCCCGTGCGCGGCGTGGCGAACACCGCCGAGTCGGACCTGACGAGGGTATCTCCCCGCGTGGGCGAGATTCCCAGGACGGTGTACCCCACGGCGGCCACACCGCCCCCCTGGTCGGTTCCGGTGACCTGGACGGTGACGGAGTCCTGCAGCTCCATCCGCTCCGGGGCTGTGGACACGTGCTTCAGCGACGGCCGGATCGTGTCGCCCGCGCCAGGAGGCACCACGATCATGCTGAGCGGCCCGTCCTGCCCAGCCACGTCGAGGCCGTTCCTGGCGATGGCGGTGATCTGCATGGGTCCGAGGGCCGTGGCGGGGATCGCGATCGTGGTATCCACCACCAGCGAGTCGGCGGGCGGCGTGATGGCCTTCACGATCGTGGTGTCCACCGCGCCCCGGATCTGGATGCGGACCTGCGTGATCCCCAACGGATCCTGCACCCGCACGCGCGCCGTGAGGGCCAGCCCTGCCTGGATGGACTGGCCGTCGATGATGTCGAGGATCTCGACGTCGGGCCCGCCCAGCACCAGGTCCACGGTGTCGGACGACTGGTTGCCGGCGCTGTCGGCGGCGGTGACGATGATCTGGGCCGTCTCCTTCGTCGAGTCACCCGTGGCCCGCAGATACCGGGAGATCGTCGTGTCCTTCACGCCGGCGGAGAACGTGATGGCACGCTCCACGAAGCGAGCCACCACCGTGTCCGTCCCCAGATCCCTGTTGCCGCGCCTGGCGATCCCCTTCATGCGCACCGAGCGCACACCGAAGTTGTCGGTGAGGCGAGCGGTGACCAGCACCGAGTCGCCCAGCGGCTTGGCCGAGAGCGAATCACCCCGGGGCACGAGGATGTTCGCCGTGGGGGCCTTCCGGTCGGCGATGAACAGGAGGAAGCCGGCGGTGCGCTCCAGCACGCCGAGTGTGTTGCGGGCCCCGGCCTGCAGCATGATGGGGCCGGCGGCGGTGTCGGGAATGGAGAGGAAGGTGTCGAGCTGCACCGAGACCTGGCTGGTGCCCAGGGTCTTCACGGCCTGACGCTCGAGAGAACCGGTGATCTCGAGCCGGAGCTGGTTGACCCCCTTCGGGTCGGAAGCCTTGATGGTGGCCCTCAGGTCGGCACCCGAGGACACCACGTCCCCGTCCTCGAATCCGGTGAACAGGATCCGCGGCCCGCCCACCGAGAGGGAGGCGGTATCGGCCGACACGTTGCCGGCGCTGTCCTTCGCCTCCACCACCACGTACGCCTTCTCCCGGGTGCTGTCCGGCGCAGCCAGGAGATACCGGCTGAGGGTGGTGTCCTTCACGCCCCCCGCGAACTGGATGGTCTTCTCCAGGAAGCGCTCCACCGTCTGCAGCGTGCCCAGGTTGGCATCGCCCCGCAGCGCGAAACCGGTGACCTTGACGGACGTCACGCCCACCTTGTCGGTGACGTGCACGGACACGAACACCGAGTCGCCGATGGCCGTTCCCGACACGGTGTCGCCGCGAGGAACGGTGATGTCCACCGTGGGCGCCTTGGCGTCGGCGCCGGCCGGCCCGCCCTGGCCCGGACCGGAGAACAGGTTGTCGCCCTCGCACGCCGCCACCGCGAGGACACCTGCCATCGCCGCTCCGGTGAGGAGGGCGCGCATTCCGAAGATCGGCTTCAGGCGCATTTCGGTTTCGCTCCCTGTCAACGCGATCAGTTGGGGCCACGCACGATGTGCGGGGTCACGAGGATGATCAGATCACGCTGGACCATCTGCTCCCGGTTCACCCGGAAGAGCCGGCCGATGACCGGCAGGTCCATGAGGAGGGGGATGCCGGAGCGGAACTCGGTGCGCTCGCTCTGGGTGAGGCCGGCGATCACCACCGTCTCACCGTCCTCGACGAGCACCCGGGTCGACGCCTCCTGGGTCTGCTTGATGAAGCCCGCGTCCGAGGCCGTGAACTCGGCCGAGGAGCGCTCGGCGGAGAGGTCCAGCAGGATGTTGCCGTTGGCCGTCACGTGGGGCGTGGCCTGGAGGATGATGCCCGTCTCCACGGTGGACACCTGCGCCGTGGGGAACACGCCGGCCTGGCCGCCGCCGCCGCCCGAGCCCGCGTCGATGGTGCGGACCGGAACGTCCGCGCCCACCTTCAGCCGCGCCTGGACGTTGTCCAACGTCGTCACCTGGGGGATGGCCTGGACGTCGGAGAGCTGCACCGAATGGAGGGCGTCCAGGAAGCTGATGAGCTGATGCCGCCCGATCACCAGGGAGCTGAGCAGCGTCAGGCTCGGGGACGTGAGCCGCTCCTTGGCGTTCCCCAGAGCCGCGATGGAGTTGCCCCCCAGCAGGACCACCGCCTCGCCCTGCTGGACCGCCTCGTCGGGGAGGTCCAGGACGCCATCGCCGTTCAGGTCGGCAGCGCCGTCGGAGAGCTGGTTGAGCTGGTTCCCGCGCGAATCCTTGAGCTCGTAGGTGACGCCCAGCTCGTCCAGGTCCGTGCGGTTCACGAAGATGATCTTGGCCTGGATGGAGACCTGGGGCGTGCGGACGTCGAGCTCGGTCAGGAGGGTCCGAACCTGGTTCTGCACCCGGAGGATGTCGCTCACCACCAGGGTGTTGGTGCCCTGCCCGACGGTGACCTTGCCCCGCGCGGACAGCAGCGGGGTCATGGCCGTCTGCAACTCCGTGGCGGTGCCGTAGTTGATCCGGTGCGCCTGGGTGATGATGGGCTCGACGGCTTCCCGCTCGTTCAGCTTGGTGATGTTGTCCACCCGCAGGATGCCGTATTCGTCCTCCTCGACCACCAGACCCTGCGTGGACACGATGGTGCGGAGCGCGATGTCCCACGGCTGATCGAGGACCGTGGCGTTCACCAGGCCGGTGATGTCGGAGCCGGGCACGATGGACTTGCCCGAGAAGGACGCGAAGGAGGCCAGCACGTCCTGGATGGGCGAGTTGGTGAACGTGATCGAGATGCGCCGGGCCGTGCTGAGCTGCTGCCGGGGCCCGGAGGCCATCGGCTGCGGGAAGGTGCCACGGCCGTCCACGGCCACGGCCTGCGCCGCCGCCGTGGGGGACGGGGGCGGGGCGACCGAGCCCGAGCTCCACGCAGTGAAGTCGCCGTCCGAATTGTCCAGCGTGATGCGGATGCCGCGGGGTTCGGGGGCGATCGTGTAGGTGGGCTTGTCGCTCAGCACCAGCACGACCCGGACCACATCGTCCGAGTACTGGCTGGTGCGGACTGAGCGGACGCCGCCGCGGTTGACGTCGGCGAACTCACCGCCGGGCAGAGCATGGCGGGCTCCCAGGATGTCCACCACCAGCCGGTGGGGACCCTCCATGGTGAAGTCCCGGAATTCCACATCTCCGTCCACCGCGACGAGGACGCTGGTGTGTTGGTCCGCGGAGGTGATGGCCACTTCGGTGACCGGCCCCCCCAGGGCCAGGAGCACACCCGTCCAGAGGGCGTACATGGCGGTCATGGAGTGCCTCCCAGGCGCCGGGTCTGCAGCTGCATGATCTTCTGCTCCGTGATCCCGAATTCGGCGACCTCCACCACGACCTGCTCGCGGTGGATCTCGACGATCCGGATGTTGCCGACCGCTTGGCCGACCTTGAGGTACCAGGACTGCCCGGGCTGGACCGTCACCGTGGATGCATCCTCGGAGTACTCCACCGTGCTCGTGCCCAACACGGCCAGGCTCTCCGACGGATCGTCGGAGTAGATGATTCCAACCACCCGCAGCCCCTCGAAGCGCGGCCCGCCCTGGTTCCCGCCGGTCAGGGGACGGAACGGGTTGCGTCGCTGGACATTCGGGTAGGTGAAGACCTCCCGCTCGAACACCAGCTCCGTGGGCTGCTGCCCGGGCTGCTGGGCCGACGCTGTGTCGGGGGGCTCCTGGGCCAGGGCGGATGCGGGCATCACCGCCGCCGCCGCGAGCAGGACCAGAACGAAGCCAAGGCGCCTGAGCATGGATCATCCTCCGGCAGGGGCCGCGGCCGGCGCAGGCGCCGGCGCGGCCTCCGGCAGCACGTACGTCTCGATCCGGAAGCTCACCTGGATGGGCGACTCGTAGTCGGGGAACTGGTCGGGCGACTGGAACAACTCGATCTCCACGTCCATCGGCGTGACGATCCGGGGAAGGCTGGCCACCTCCGCGAGGAAGGCGGCGACGGCATGGTATTCACCGACCACGCCCATCTCGTAGGATGTCTTGGTGTAGAACGCCCCGGGCTCGGGCGGCTCGGGAATCATGCGAGCCACCTCCACCCCGGCCCGGACCGCTCGGACGGAGATGTCGTCCAGGAGCCCAGCGACTTCCTCGGCAGCGGGGATGAGCTCCTCGAGCTTGCCGACCTGGCGCTCGTAGAGAGCCAGCCGCTCCTCCAGGTCGCCGCCACCCCGAGCGGCCATCACCTGCGCCCTGCGGTTCTGGTCCTCCAGGGTCTCCAGGCGGGTCTGCATGGCCGTCACCTCCTCGCGCTTCCCCTTGTACCAGAAAGAGTGGAAGGGGTAGATGAGGGCCAGGAGGAATACGCCGACGATGAGGGCGTTACGCTGCTTCGGGTCCGCGGGGTTGTACCAGGCCATGGCTCAGCTCCCCCCGGCGGTGTCGGCGGCCGCCGCCCGCGCCCCGGAGACGTCACTCTCGAAGAGCGGGACCGTTTCGAGCTCCTCCATGGGGGGCGTCTCGAAGTTCACGATCAGCTCGAACACGTAGATGATCTCGTCGGGGTCCTCTTCGGCCGGCGCCTGCTCGGTCCGCTCGATGGTCACGCCCCGGAGGAACGAGGACGCTTCGAGGTTCCTCATGAAGTTCGTGATGGCGAAGTTGCTGCCGGCGCGTCCGCTGATGCGGATCTGGAGGGGCTCCTCCTGGACCTGCAGGATCTCACGCAGCCAGGTGTAGTCGGGAACGGCGCGCGCGATCTCGTCCAGGATGTGCGGCCAGATGTAGCGGCCCGCATCGATCTCCTGGATGATCGCCACGCGCTGCCCGATGGAGTCGCGTCGGGACGTGAGCTGGTTGGTGCGTTCGATGAGGTCGGCGAAGCGCACGGAGTCCTGGACGGCGGCGTCGAGGGCCACCTGGACCTCCTCGCGGTCCGAGCGCAAGCCCAGGAAGAGCCAGCCGACGACCCCCAGCGTGACGATCCCCGCGGCCACGGCCCCGAGCTGGTAGGGGTCGCCGGGCATGGAAAAGCCGCCGCCCCCCCCCTTGCCGAAGCTCGGGAGCGAGAAGCCCTTGAGGGAGATGCCGCGGCCCTTGGAGGTCCGCTTCTTCCCACCCGGTAGGAGGTTGACTTCAATCAAGGGTCAGCCCTTGTCCATGGCGCCTCACAGGCGCAGTGCCAGCCCGAGGGGAAGCAGCAACATCGGCGCCGCTTCCTCGATGGACACCTCACCCGCCGCGTCGGGGCGAACCGGGACCCGTTCGAAGGGGTTCACCAGCCTCGTCTCGACGTTCATGCGCCTCCCCAGCGACTCCACCATGCCCGGAACCCGGGCACCGCCGCCGCTGAGGAAGATCTTGCCCAGGGTCTCGCCGTCCTCGCGCGTCATGAGGAAGGCGCTCGCCCGCTCGATGCCCACCGCGATCTCGTCGGCCGATGCGTCCACGAACCGCTCCAGGTCCTCCACGGTCTCACGTGCCTGGACCACGTCCTCGGCCTGCTCCGCGGTGAGCCCCCGCTCGCGCTGAAGATCCTCGCGGATGCGCCGGGAGCCGAAGGGGATGTCCCGGGTCAGGATGGGGACCCCGTTCTCGAGGATGTTCACGTTGGTGGTCTCGTGCCCCACGTTCACCAGCGCGATGATCCCTTCCCGGGCCTCCGGGTAGTTGTGCTCGAAGGCGTTGTGCAGCGCGAACGCGTCCACGTCGATGATGACCGGGTTGATCCCGGCGTCCTGCAGGAGGCCGACCTTGTTGTCCACCAGCTCGCGCTTGGCGGCCACCAGGAGGACCTCCATCTGCATGCCGTCGTCGTGGGGGTTCAGGATCTGGAAGTCCAGCTCCACGCTCTTGATGTCGAAGGGGACGTGCTGCTCCGCCTCCCACCGGATGACCTCGCGGGCGTCGGACTCCTTCATCCGGTCCATCTGGATCTTCTTGATGATGACGTCGTGGCCGCCGATGGCGGTGACGACCTCCGCGTTCTTGATGCCCAGCTGCTCGAACAGGCCGCGCACCGTCTCGGAGACCAGGCCGTAGTCCATGATCTCCCCTTCGACGATGGCGTCGGGGAGGAGGGCGCGCATGGCTACGCGGGACACCTCCGGCTGCGTGCCGGAGTGGTCCACCTCCACGACCTTCACGAAGCCGGAGCCGATGTCCAGGCCGATCGAGGTCTTTTTCCGCCCGAAGAGACCCATGCACTCTCTCGTGGCCGGGGGACAGGAACAGAAATTCCCAGATTTGTCGGGTTCAGCTTACTACCGAAAATCCAGACTTGTCAAGAATAATGTGCTTCCCCCCCAAAGGGCAAGAATTGGTAAACATTTGGCGCGGAACAAACGGAGAAGGGGGGCCGACGGGCTCCCGTGCCGCCCGCCGGCCCCCCGTCGGGGTCCCGTCCTCCTCCGGTGCATCCGGACCGGGCCGGCGCTCAACTGGGTGTGATCAGGTCGAAGAAGGAGCTGACGGTGAAGCCCATCGGGTCGACGTTGTAGTACTGACCCTTCGCGAAGTACCCGGTGGTGGGGAAGTACGGCGGCGGGTTGGTGGCGCCGCACGTGTCGTACGAGTAGCGCTTGACGTATCCGGTTCCTCCGGTGGTGCCCACGGGGCCACGCTCCTTCTGGATGATTCCCCCGGTCAGGTAGAGGCATCCGCGGCCCCAGGTCGTGCTCTCGCACTTCTCGGCGTCGTCGGAGCCGCTGTCGTGGTTCTTCACGAAGAAGTTCCCCAGGGCCAAGACGGTCCCGTGGATGAACTCGTCCCTGGTGTCGTCGTAGGTCCGGTAGGTGGTCGTGGCGCTCGAGTGCCTCCACGGAGCGTTCAGGAAGTTGTTGGCCACGATGACGTCGTTGGCGGAGAAGATCCCCAGGATGTCCACGCAGGTTCCCGCGCCGGGGTCCGTCACGTACGTGATGTCGTCGCCGATGATGATGTCGCTGCTGGCGGCGACGGTGACCCGGCCACGGATCCGACCGCTGATCACCACCTTGCCGGACACGTAGATGACGCCCTTGAAGTTCGGGTTCAGCGCGCGGGTGATGGGGAACAGGTACTCCCTGTCGGCGCGGGCGTTGAGGAGGGGGCTGACCGTGCCCCCGTACTTGAGCCACTGCCCGGTCCCGTCGTTGGCCCTGAACGCGCCCGTGATGGAATCGGACCCGCCCAGGTAGCAGCGGCGGCTGGTCGAGGAGAGCGCGGTGGCGGCGTTGTGGCCTCCGGAGGGATGGGAGGCGGCCGGCACGAACACGCCCGAGTGGTAGTCCCCGCACTGCTGCAGGCCGGTGAGCGTCGTGGAGGTTCCGGTCAGCCAGGCGGTGTTCGAGGATTGGTAGACGCGGATGAAGCCCTCGTTGTCGTCGGACTGGTCGCCGTCGCCGTTCAGGTCGATGGCCATGAACTCGATGCGCGTCGTGGCTTCGCCCGTGGTTCCCGAGGTGTTCCCGGTGAACGAGGTGCCCCCCGCCGCGGCCTGGACCTGGAGCTTGCTGAGCTCCGCCGTCGCGGGCATGGCGATGGGCGCCACGTTCTGCTCGTACCCCTGCTTGAACGTCCCGTACTGGGGCGTGGTGACCGTCTTGGCGGTGCGAACCAGCTTGTGGAAGGTCGCGCCGGAGGAGTAGATCTTGACGTAGTCGTTGGTGTGGACCGGCCCGAAGATCTGGTCGCCGCCTCCGAAGGAGATGTCGGACGGCTCGATGTCGGTGAAGTAGGCGTACTTGGAGAAGCTCTCCTGGAAGACCTGGGAGCGGCGGATCACCATTCCCCTGCCCGCGTCCTCCACCACCGCCAGGATGGTGCCGAAGACGCCGTACTGCCCCGAGGTCACGCCCGAGGGGCCCGCGTAGACGGAGCGGAAGACGCCGGGGACGGGCTGGCCCGCGCCGTCGGTGACCTGCGCCCGGTTCTCCAGCGTCGTGTACCCCGAGGCGGGGTAGAGGGTCTTGTCGGAGTTGAGCTTCGCCCGGGCCCACTCCAGGCCCTGGTCGGCCGCCGTCTCGAGGTCGGACTGGCGCTCGTAGAACTGGTTGACGAGCATGTGGTTCGACGCGATGGCCACGGCCGCGGCGACGAGGGAGCCGACGATGAGGGTGACGAGGATCGTCAGCACGAGGGCGAAGCCGGCCTCGCCTGATCGCAGGCGCTTGTTCGTCATTGTCGTTTCCTCGAAGGAGGCAGGTTTCCCGGTCATGGCAGGATGACCGTTCCGGAGGTGGCCAGCGCGGACAGCGCGGGGGTGCAGTCCTGGGCGGCCAGGGCGTACTGGTAGAGCTCACCGCTGGTCACGCTCTCGTCCAGGTAGACGTACGAGGTCTGTCCCGCCGGGATGCTCAGGTACGGGTCGCCCCAGTCGGACGTCACCACGGTCTGCTGGCGGTAGATGACGTAGCGCACCACGTCCGCCTCGCCGCTCCCTTCATCCGTGGCGGGTGACCAGGTGAGCTGGATGCCGTACGCGCCACCGCCGAGGCTCACCGGGGTGGCGTTGATCCCGGTGCCGAGCATGGGCTCGTCCCCGCAGGTGGAGAAGGTGCCGAAGCCGGCGTTGGGGAAGGTGATCACCCGGCTCACCGACACCAGCCTCTCGTCGGCGCCCGTCAGTCCGTTGGAGGCGCGGAACGAGACCCGCACGGCGCGGACAGAATCGGTCAGCGCCGACGTGCCGGTGTCGGCGGGCGACATATGGATCTTGGCCTTGTGCCAGATGGGGAGGGCCGAGTCGCTGATGCTGTC
>JBFYZE010000520.1:0-7084 GCA_041309665.1 Gemmatimonadales bacterium
ACAGAAGAGCACGAGCTGCCATGCATCCGTGCGGATGACGGACGGCTGCCCTCCCCAGAACGTGTACAGCACGAACACGGCGGCCACCACCGCCAGCGCCCCCTGCAGGGGAAGGTGGAAGATCCCGCCCAGGAGGAGGCCGCCGGCCACGATCTGCGCGGCCACCACGCCGCACCAGGCCAGGGCGACGACGAGGGCACCGGCCATGGCTACCCGCGCTCCGTAGGCCCTCTCGAGGATGTCGGGGAGGGTTATGACCCCGAGGCGGCGCACCCGGGGAGCGAGGATGAAGGCGAACGGGACCAGGACCAGCCCCCCCACCAGCGACCACCACGCCCCCGTGAGGCCGCGGCCGTAGGCGAGGCCGACCAGGCCCACTGTGGAGGATGCGCCGAAGATGGTGGCCACGAGCGATGCCGCCACCGGCAGGGGGCGTCCGCTCCGGCCCGCCACCCAGTACGCCTCCGGCGAGCGGGTGCGCGCGCGCCACCCCACCGTGAGCATCACGGCGAAGTACGTGCCCACCACCAAGAGATCCGCGACCTGGGCCAGCGCTCCCTCCTGGGTTCGAGTCCGCGTCGGGGGGTGATGTTCGCGCCGGCCCGGGGGCCGGGCAACGGGGGCGACGGCCGGCGGCCCCAATCCGGATGTCGATTCCTGTTCCGGGTATCCGTCTCCTCCTACATTGACTCCCAGGGTCCGTGGCACGGCGCCCCGGGCGAAAGAACCCGTTCCACCCAGGAGGGAGTCCATGTCCGAGCATCGGCTGTCGCGCCGCGACTTCGTGAAGGTCACCGGAGCCGGAACCGCGGGGATGGTCCTGGGGGGTGCCACCCCGGCGTCGTGCGCCACGGATCTCCCCACGTCCCCCAACCCTCTGGGCATGCCCGAGCGTCCCCTGGGGAAGACGGGACACCGGCCGCGCATCTTCAGCCTGGGCGGCCAGGCGACCCTGGAGAAGCCCGGCACCCAGGACGAGTCGGTGGCCATCATCAACCGGGCCATCGACCTGGGCGTGAACTACATCGACACGGCCGCGTCGTACGGCCGGGGCATCAGCCAGACGTACATCGGCGAGGTCATGGCCACCCGCAGGAAGGAGGTCTTCCTCGCCACCAAGACCAACAACCGCACGCGGGACGGTTCGCTGCAGCAGCTGGAGGAGAGCCTCAGGCTCCTGAAGACCGATCGCATCGACCTCTGGCAGCTGCACAACATCACCCGCACCGAGCAGCTCGATCAGATCTTCGCCGCCGACGGGGCCATCCACGCCCTCACGAAGGCCAGGGACGAGGGCATCGTCCGCTTCCTGGGGATCACCGGGCACGCCAACCCCAACGTGCTCCTGGACGGGCTGGGCCGCTTCGACTTCGACGCGATCCTCCTGGCCCTGAACCCCGCCGACGGGTACTTCCTCCCCTTCCAGGAGAAGCTCCTGCCTGAGGCCAACGCGCGCGGGATGGGCGTCATCGCCATGAAGATCCCGGCGCGCGGCCGGATCTTCCGCGAGGGCGGCCTCACCAGCATGAAGGACTCCCTCACCTGGACCATGAGCCAGCCCGTGAGCACGGTCATCGTGGGGTGCGACACCGTGGCCCAGCTGGAGGAGAACATCGCCATCGCCGCCGCGTTCCAGCAGCTCAGCAGCAGCCAGATGGCGGCCATCGAGGCCAAGGTGGCGGGCTATCCCGGAGAGGCGGCCTTCTTCAAGGAGGGCGCGGCGGGGTTCAACCTTCCTGACGGGCTCGACGACCAGCAGACCGACGGGTTGTAGCGCTCACCAGAGCCCGAGCAGCTTCCACCAGAAGAACCCGGCGGTCCCCCAGATCACGAGGTTGGCGACCCCCACCACGGCTCCCACGCGCCACCAGTCCTTCATGGGCAGGTAGCCCTGCTCGTAGTACATCGGCGCCGGCGCCGTGCCGTAGTGGGTCAGCCCGGCGCTCAGGTTCGCGAAGAACGCGAACGCCAGGACCACCAGCCCCACCGGCGCGTCCTTGGCCAGCAGGACGGCGACGAACGCCGGATACATGGCGAGGATGTGGGTGGTGATGCTCGCGAACGCATAGTGCGCGAAGAAGTACACCACCAGCGCCACCAGCAGGAGCGGGAGCCAGTCCAGCCCGTAGAAGGTCCGGCCGACGCCATCGGCGAAGACCGTGGCCACGCCGGTGTCGTTCAGGGCCCTCCCGAGCATCATCACGCCGCCGTACCAGACGAAGATGTCCCAGGCGGGCTTCTCGCTCAGGATGTCGTCCCACGTGAGGACTCCGGTCACGAGGAGCGCGAGGCCCCCGCACAGCGCCGTGACCGTGATGTCGAGGCCGTGCAGGCCCGACGTGGCCCAGGTGCCGCACACCAACGCGAAGATGACGGCCAGGATCCGCTCCTGGCGCCCCATGCGCCCCATGGTCTCCAGCTCCGACGAGGCGAACGCGGCGGCCTCCGGCGTGCGTGAGATCTCCGGCCGGTAGATCCGATACACGATGAGCGGGACGATGGCCATGGAGAGGAGGCCGGGAACGATGGACGCCAGGGCCCAGCTGCTCCACGTCACGGGATGGCCGAAGTCCCCGGCCATGCGCGCCGCCAGCGGGTTGCTGGCCTGTCCCGTGAGGAAGGTGGCCGCCGACACCACGGCGCACTGGTAGACGCCCACCATGAGGAACGCGCCCAGCTTCCGGGCCGTCGGCCCCGGTTGGGAGCCGTACAGCTCCGCGATGGCGCGGGTGATGGGGAGCGTCACGCCGCCGGAGCGGGCGCTGTTGGAGGGAATGATGCTGGCGAGCACCATGTCCGAGAGCCCGAGGGCGTAGCAAACCCCCACGGAGGTCTTCCCGAAGGCCCGCACGAACACGAGCGCCACCCGCCGTGCCAGGCCGGTCTTGAGCAGGCCACGGGAGATGAAGAAGGCGGCCATCACCAGCCAGACCGAGGGGTCGGCGTACCCGGAGAGCGCCTGAGCGGGGGTGAACCCGGCGAGGAACACCGCGGCCACCACCGCGAGGAGGACCACCCCGCCGCCCGCGATGGGCTCGAGCACCAGCCCCGCCACCGTGGCCACGAAGATCCCGGTGAGCCGCCACCCCTCCGGCGACACCGCCTCCGGCCGGGGCAGAAGCTCGACCACCGCGAGGTAGATGAGGACGAGGGCCGCGAAGCGTGTCACCGTGCGCCGGCCGTCGAAGGGCCTCCGAACCGAGCTCAACGTCCTCTCCTTGGCTGCGGCGTGGGTGATCCGCCCTTCCGAAGGGCATCAGGCTAGGCCCCGCCCGACGGCGCGGCAAGCGCGCGGCGCCGTCGCGGTGCCGGCACGTTCCGCGGTTCCCGGAGTCGCCTTGCCGCGCCCCGGAGAGCGTCCTACCGTTCCCCGCCTCCACCCCGGCCTGCCCCTCCCGCGCCAGGAGCGCCTTGGACAGCCATCCGCACGACGAGCCCGTCGAGTCCCATCCCACGAGCCTCCCCCGCGTCCTCGGGCTCTGGGACATCGTATCCATCGTCGTGGGCGGCGTCATCGGCTCCGGCATCTTCATCGTGCCGGCCGCCATGGCCACCGAGCTCTCCTCCCCCGTCCTCTTCCTCGGCGTGTGGGTCGTGGGAGGCGTCCTGAGCTTCTTCGGGGCGCTCGCCTTCGCCGAGCTGGCAGCGGCCTACCCCCAGGCCGGCGGCGCGTACGTCTACCTGCGGGAGGCCTACGGCCCCCCAGTGGCCTTCCTCTTCGGCTGGACGCTCTTCCTGGTTGTGGATTCCGGGGCCATCGCCACGCTGGCCGTGGCCTTCGCCACCACCTACCTGCCCTACTTCGTCACCCTCTCGCCGGCCGCCGGCAAGCTCGTGGCCCTGGTCGTGGTGGCGGGGCTGGTGGCAGTGAACTACGTGGGCGTGCGCAGCGGCGCCAACGTCCAGAACGCCCTCACCGCCATCAAGTTCGCGGCGCTGGTGGGCGTGTGCGGCGCCGTGTTCCTCCTGGTGGACGGGGACACCGCGAACCTCACGACCCCGCCCGTGGACGCGCCGTCGTGGTCGCTGGCGGGGCACTTCGGGGTGGCGCTGGTCGCTGTGCTCTGGGCGTACAAGGGATGGGAGTCGGCCTCGTACAGCACCGGGGAGACTCGGAACCCCGGCCGCAACCTCCCCCTTGGCCTCTTCATCGGCTCGCTGGCGTGCCTCGGCCTCTATTTCATGACCAACCTGGCCTACCTGTACGCCTTCCCCACCGCCGACATCGCGGTGTCGGACCGCATCGCCGCCGACGTGATGAGCCTCGCCATCGGCCCCGTGGGCGCCTCGGCCGTGGCGCTGCTCATCCTCGTCTCGATGATCGGGGCGGCCAACCAGATCCTGCTCACGTCGCCCCGGGTCTACTTCGCCATGTCGAAGGACGAGCTGTTCTTCCGGAGCATGGCCCACGTGCACCCGCGCTACCGCACGCCCCACGTGGCCATCGTGGCCATGGGGGTCTGGGCCGCGATCCTGAGCCTCACCGGCACGTTCCAGCAGCTCTTCACGTACGTGGTCTTCGGCCAGTGGATCTTCTTCGGGCTCACCGTGGGCGCCGTGTTCATCCTGCGGAGGAAGCGCCCGGACCTCCCGCGGCCCTACCGCACCACCGGGTACCCCGTCACGCCGGCGCTCTTCATCCTGGCCGCCCTGGCCATCTCCCTGAACACCCTGGTCAACGAGCTCTGGAACGCCCTGGCCGGGCTGTTCATCATCGCGCTGGGGCTCCCCGCCTACTTCTACTGGAAGCGGAAGGCGGGAGCGGCCACCGCCCCCGGGGGCTGAGGGCGGCCGCTCCGGCCCAGGCGGGAAGGCGCGCGCCTACGCCGCGGCGCCGCCCAGGCGCGTGCGCACCAGCCACGACAGGTTGCCGGCGAGGATCGTCGCGGTGCACCCGACGAAGGTGTGCCAGGTGTAGTCGATGCTCGTCCCGTAGATCACCGCCACCATGGCCCCCAGCCCGGCCACGAACCCGATGAAGGCATCGGGCTGGCGGGTGTGCGGGAAGAACAGCCCCAGGAAGAAGGTCCCGAGCAGGCCGCCGTAGGTGAACGAGGCGATCTTGAGGCCGAGCTCGACCACGGCGTTCTCGGTGTCGGTGAAGATCATGGCGCCGCCGATGAGGGTGACGCCCCACACCAGCGTGAACACCCGCGACCACCCGAGCTCCTGCTTCTCCGTCAGCTCCGCGCCGCGGCGGAGCGGCTTGAACAGGTCCAGGTACGTGGATGACGCCAGCGAGCTGATGGACGAGGACAGCGTGCCCATGGCCGAGGCGAGCACACCGGCGATGACCAGCCCGGCGAGGCCGGTGGGCAGGTTCTCCACGATGAACTTCGGGAACACCTCGTCGAAGCTGCGCAGGCCGAGCGCCTCCAACGACTGGCCCTCGTAGAACGCGAACAGGCACAGCCCCAGGATCAGGAAGAACGCGAACTGGAGCACGATGAGCGTAGCATCCAGCATGAGCGCGCGCTGGGAGTCCCACCTCGTGCGGCAGCCGAGGAGCCGCTGCACGAGGAGCTGGTCGGTGCCGTGGGAGGCCATGGTCAGGAAGGTCCCGCCGAGCAGGCCCCCGACCAGCGTGTAGGGCGAGGACAGGAAGCCCATCACGCCCCCGCCCATCTCCAGGTTGAAGATGGCGAACTTGTCGGCGCCGTCCCGGGTGGCCCAGGACACCACGTCGCCCCACCCGCCGGGGAGGGTGGTCACGATGAGCGCCATGGAGGCGGCCGCGCCGGCCAGGTAGATGAACATCTGCACCACGTCCATGGCCACCACAGCCTTGAGCCCGCCCAGGTACGTGTAGACCAGGGTGAAGCTGCCGATGAGCAGGATGGACATCGGGTAGCTCAGGCCGGTGATGATGTGGACCGGGATCGCGGTGGCGAAGAGCCGGACGCCCGAGGCCAGGACGCGGGTGACGATGAACACGCTGGAGGCGAACTTGCGCAGCGCCGAGCCGAAGCGGACGCCGAGGAAGTCGTAGGCGGTCTCCAGGTCGCCCTTGTAGTAGGCCGGAATGAACAGGAGGCTCACCAGCAGCCGGCCGATGAAGTAGCCGAAGACCAGCTGCAGGAAGTGCATGTTGCTGCGGTACGCCAGGCCGGGCACGCTGATGAAGGTCAGGGTGCTCGTCTCGCTCGCCACGATGGAGAGACCCACGCTCCACCAGGCCATGTCCTTGCCGCCCAGGAAGTACTCCCGGGACGAGGTCTGGCGTCCGGCGATCCAGATCCCGGCCAGCGTCACCCCCACCAGGTAGACGGCGACGATGGCGTAATCGACGGTGGCGAAGCCCATGCACGCTCCTTGGAAGGTGGCCCGGAAGTCTATCCATTCGGGCTTGGGACTTCCATCCTGGCTGCGCGGCGCGTGGCGGCCCTGCCGCGTGGGTGACGGTCCGTTGACAGACACGTCCGTTACCCCTATCTCCCACTCGGCCCTCCCGGCCGCTCCGTTCCGGAGACTCCCTGCTGGGAATGAACGCGCCCGTTCCGCTTCGACGCCGCTTGCCGGCCCTGATGCTCCTGGGGGTCCTTCCTGCCCTCAGCGCTGCCATCCCGCTTCTGGACTGCATGGCGGGAGATGGGCGTGTAGGTGTGGAGTCGAAGCACGTGCCCGGGACCCACGGCCTCCCCCACAACCATCTCATCTGCATCCAGTACCAGGCATCGGGCTGGGTGCCCGCGGCGCTCGACGCCACGCCCGTGCGCCCCGAGGCGGTGCGGGTGCCGGACGTACCGGAACCCACCCGCCTGCTCTTCGCGCCCGCTCCTGCCCTCCAGCGGTCCCGCGCTCCTCCCGCCGCCTGACGTCTCGCCCTCACAGAGCTGAGCACGTCCGACCGCCCCGCCGACTCCGGCTGGGCCGTCCATCCCTTCGATCCGAGCAGGGAAAGCGAGTCCGTCGCACGGATGAACACACGCATGCGCATAGCACCCAGACTCCTCCTGGCTGTCGCGGCCTTCCTCCTCCCCGCGCGCCTCCCCGCCCAGGAGGCTCGCCTGAGCCTGGAGGATTGCGTGGCCCTGGCCCTGGAGCAGAACCACCTCCTGCGGGCGGCCGGGGAGAACGTGAAGGC
>JBFYZE010000521.1:0-3176 GCA_041309665.1 Gemmatimonadales bacterium
CCCTGTTCTGGATTCTCGTCGGTGCCGCACCTGCATCGGCCCAGGCCACGGGTCAGGTCACCGGAGTGGTCCGTTCAGCCGATACCCAACGCCCCCTGGCCGGCGCCCAGGTCTTCATCCAGGGAACGCGTATGGGCGCCCTGGCCAACCCCGAGGGACGATTCCTGATTCTCAACGTGCCCGCGGGCACGCATGAGGTGAAGGTGGAGCTCATCGGGTACGCCGGGGCGACGCAGACCGTTACCGTGGGCGCGGGGTCCACGGCGGTGGCGGACTTCACCCTCTCGGAAACGGCGGTGGCCCTGGAGGAGATCGTGGTCACCGGCACGGCGGCCGAGGTGCGGGCCCGTGAGATCGGGAACGCCCTGGACGCCGTCACCTCACGGGATCTGGCGGCCGTGCCCGTCACCAACCCCGAGAACATCCTCGCCGGGCGGATTCCGGGCCTCACGGTCATGCAGGGCGCAGGGCAACCCGGGGCGGGTAACACGGTCAGGATCCGGGGCCAGGTGACGGCATCCTCCGTCCAGGACCCGCTCATCTACGTGGATGGGATCCGGATCTTCAGCGACCAGGTGGGGACCCAGGGCGGGTCCCGCCTGGCCCTCTCTCCCCTCCAGGACATCGCCGCGGAGGACATCGAGCGCATCGAGGTCATCAAGGGCGCCGCCGCCGCCACCCTGTACGGGACGGAGGCCGCCGCCGGCGTGATCCAGATCTTCACCAAGCGGGGGATCTCCGGCGCTCCCATCTGGAGCGCCGAGGTCAGCACCGGCTTCAACAACCAGGGACGGGTCGGCCCCGAGGGGGACCAGTGGGAGCTCTTCACCCGGTGCGGTGAGCAGATGTACGGGCTCAGCATGACCAAGGCCACCTTCGCCAACCACCTCCTCTTCGAAGACCCCACCTGCCCCGCCAGCGGGCGCTGGTTCAGCAACGGCCCCCTCCAACGCTACAGCATGAGCGTCCGGGGCGGGGCGGGGGACGTGACCTATTTCCTCTCGGGGAACTTCTCCGACGAGGACGGCACCCTCCCCACGCAGAACGCCCGGAACGGAGGGATGCGGGCCAACTTCGACTTCCGCCCCACCGAGACCTTCCGGGTATCGGTCAACACCGCCTACTCCGTCCGGGACCTGAGCTTCGTGGAGGACGGGAACAGCGCCAGCGGGTTCCTCCTGAACGTGGGCCGGGGCAACTCCGGGAACTTCAAGGGAGGGAAGGGTGACGACTGCGCCGGGGTGACCAGCGGGGTCACCTGCATCTCCAACAAGTACCTCTTCGACGGGGAGAACCTCACCCATACCGACCGCTTCACCGGGGGCATCACGATCCAGCATGAAGCCACCGAGTCCCTGACCAACCGCCTGGCGGTGGGTTGGGACTACAACACCGTCCACAATCAGTGGGTGCGCCCCTGGGGCGGCCTCAGGGTGCCTCTGGGCCAGTACAACGACGCCAACACCCGGCACACCAAGCTCTCCATCGATTACGCCGGCTCCTGGCTGAGAAGCTTCGGTGAGTACCAGTCCACCTTCTCCTGGGGCGGGCAGCTCTTCAAGGACAACCACCGCTGGCTGGAGGTCTATACCCTCAATTTCGCCGGGCCGGGGGTGCCCACCCTCGAGTCGGGATCCGTCTGGGATCCGCCCAGCGACTCGCCCTTCTCCGAGACCAACGCCGGGGCCTTCCTCCAGGAGGTGGTGGGGTGGAGGGACCTGTTCTTCCTGACGGCGGGGATGCGCATCGACGGAAACAGCGCCTTTGGAGACGACTTCGGCCTCCAGGCCTATCCCAAGGCCAGCTTCGCCTACGTCATTTCCGACCATGCGTTCTGGCCCCGGAGGTGGGTGGAGACCCTCAAGCTCCGCGGAGCTTTCGGGTACTCCGGCAAGGCTCCGGGAGCGTTCGACAAGCTCCGGACCTGGTCCCCCATTTCGGGGGACGAGGGCTCCCCCGGGTTCACCCCCAACGACGTGGGGAACTCCGACGTGGGCCCTGAGCGGACCCGGGAGATCGAGGTGGGCTTCGACCTGAGCGCCTTCCAGGGACGGGCCGGGCTAGAAGCCACCTATTTCAACGCCCTCACTTCCGATGGACTGGTGGGGGTCACCCTCCCCTCCTCCGAGGGATTCCTGAACAGCCGGACGGAGAACGTCGGGGAGCTGCAGAGCACCGGCGTCGAGTTCCAGGTTACCGGGGTCCTCTTCCGCTCCGACTGGCTGGAGTGGCGGGCGCGGGCCAACCTTTCCTTCCTGGAGAGCGAGGCCCTGGACCTGAACTGCGTCACGGACGAGGCGACGGGGGAGGAAAGCTGCCAGGAGATCGCCGCCGGGAACAAGGCGAGGATCATCGTGGGGCAGCCGGTGCCCATGAACTACGGTATCAAGATCCTGAACCCCAACGACTACGCCGATCCCGTCCTCTCGGCCGAGCTGGAGCCCATCGGGCCGGTGTTCCCCACCCAGCTCATCGGTCTCAATACCCAGTTCACCCTCTTCAACCGCCTCACCCTGGACGGGCTGCTGGAGCACCAGGGCGGGCATTACCTCCCCAACTACACGGGCTATCAGAACGCCCGGCGCGGGGTGTGGGTGCCCTGCTACGCCTACCAGGAGGACCTCAAGGCCTTCAAGGCAGGGGACACCTCGGCGCTGGATGAGTACACCGCCCTGGAGCGGGGCCGGTGCGCCACCAGCGCGTACGGTGGTGACAACTCGGACTTCTGGCTCGAGAAGGCGGACTTCTGGAAGCTCAGAAGCGTCTCCCTGACGTATGATCTGCCGAGCGAATGGGTATCCCGCTACGCCAGCAGTGCCTCCCTGTCGCTGGCCGGGCGGAACCTCCTGACCTGGACGGACTTCCAGGGAACGGATCCCGAGGTGGAGGACGCCAGCGACCGGATGGGCCAGGTGAGCGAGGGCGCCGGGGAGTACGGCCGGCGGGAGTACTACAACCTGCCCCCCTTCCGGACCTTCCTACTCACCCTCCGGGTGACCTTCTGAGGCGGAAAGGAGAGAGACCATGAAGACGCTTCGCATCATACGTCACCTGGTCGCGGCGGGGGCCTTCCTGGGCCTGGCCGCGTGCTCGGATGTCCTCACGTTGGACGTGGAAGCCCCCGGACGCATCGCCGATGACGACCTGAACACCGCCCAGGCCGTCCCCGGGCTGGT
>JBFYZE010000522.1:0-8881 GCA_041309665.1 Gemmatimonadales bacterium
AGCACGAACCCGCTGATGCCGAGCAGGTAGCGCGAGCGGGCCACGGCCACCAGCCCTGCCCAGGCGCTTCCGCCCAGCGCTCGCTCCTCCCCGGCCGCGGGGGAGGCGGCGCCGCCCCTGCGAGCCTCCTCCGCCAGGCTCTCCGGCCGCAGGCGCACCACGACCCCCGCGGCCGCCACCGCCAGGATCAGGAAGACCACGGCGACGAGGATGAGATTCGCCGTGCCGATGACCTCGGCGTAGCGCCACGCCAGCCACGGCCCGAACATGGCGCCCAGCGTCCCGCCCACGGCCACGACCCCGAAGAGCCGCTTCGACTGCTCCAGCGTGTACCGATCCACCATGAGCGCCCAGAAGACCATGGTGCTGAAGAGGTTGAAGACGCTGAACCAGACGTAGAAGACCCTGCCCGACACCTCCCCCGCCCGCTCGGGGGCGAACGTGAGCAGCCCCCAGAACACCAGGAGGCTCGCCGCGAAGAAGACGTAGGTGGCGGCGATGAAGGTCAGCCTCCGGAAGCGCGCGACCAGGAAGCCGAACACGGGATTCACCGCCAGCGTCACCACTGCGGTCCCCACGAAGAGCCAGCGGACCGCGTCGAGCCCGCCGCGCATCCCGAGCGCCTCCCGCGCCGGCCGGATCACCTGGAGCGCGGTGAGCACGCACAGGAAGAAGACGATGGAGGCGAGGAGCGCCGGCACCTCGTCCCGGCGCACGTTGGCGAAGCGCTGGAACGCGGAGGTCACGGGTTCGGCGCCGCCGGCAGCGCCTCCACGTACTCGACCATGCGCCGGACCTGATCCGGCGTGGGGAGGCGGCCCGTGGCCGCGCCCAGGTTGTCCACCATGTTGGTGGCCCGGCTGGTCGCAGGCGTCACCGCCGTCACCGCGGGGTGGGCCAGCACGAACTTGAGGAAGAACTGGGCCCAGGAGCGGGCGTCGAAGTCGGCCGCCCACTCGGGGACCTCCCGGCCTGCCACGCGGTTCCAGAGTCGGGTGCGCCCGAAGGGCGCGTAGACCAGCACGCCGATCCCCCGCTGCTGCGCAAGGGGGAACACCTCGTCGGCGGCCTGCCGGTTGTCCACGGCGTAGTCGATCCCGATGAAGTCGATGGGGTAGTCGCGCATCACGGCCATGAGCTCGCCGTACTGGTTCTCGCTGGTGGTGGTCATGCCGATGTAGCGGACACGTCCCGCCGCCTTGAATTCCTGCAGGATGCCGAGCTGGGTGGGCGGGTCCCCCAGGTTGTGGACCTGGATGAGGTCGATGGTCCGCTTGCCGATGCGCTGGAACGACCGTTCGATCTGCTCGCGCACCGCGGCGGGGTCCGCGCCGCCGCCGCCCCGGCCTGCCACGTTCACCTTGGTGGCCCAGAAGATCTTGTCGGTGAGCCCCAGTTCCTTCGCGATGGTCCCGGCGACTTCCTCCGACGCTCCGTAGCCCGGCGCGGTGTCGAAGACGGTGCCGCCGTTCCCCACCAGCGACGCGAGCACCTCCCGGAGGGCGCTGTAGTCCTCGCTCCTGGCCACGGCGGAGAAGGTGGCGGAGCTTCCCAGCCCCACCGCGGGGACACGCTCTGAGGTGCCCGGGATGGCCCGGGTCAGGACCTCCTGGCGCGCCAGCGCCCAGAGGTCGCGGGGATCCAAGGTGAGCGCTGCGCCGGCGGAGGCGGTGGCCCTGAGCCAGTCACGACGTGAGATCATGGGTGGCTGCTCCTGGTCGGGGGTGATCGTGTGCCGTCGGGGACCCAGACAGCGTCTATGCCGTTGGGGCCGGGTTGTTCCGGGAGGCCGCCGGGCGCTCCAGCGACACCAGGCAACGCTCCACTCCGTACCCCTCCACCTGGGTCACCTGGAAGCGCAGCCCCGACCACGACACCACGTCGCCGACCGCGGGCGGGCGCTCCAGGAGCGACAGCACCAGGCCGCTCACCGTGTCCACGTCCTCGTGCTCGAGCTCGAGCCCGTACAGCTCCCCCACCTCCTCGAGGCGGACGATGCCGAAGACGTGGGCGCTGCCGTCGGCTTCCCGCACGATGTCCGGGATGTCGTGGGGCCCCTCCTCCACCTCGCCCATGGCCTCCACCCCGAGGTCCTCGATGGTGAGGATCCCCGCCGTGCCGCCGTGCTCGTCCAGGACCACCACGAGCTGGGTGCGCGTCTCGCGCATGGCCTCGAGCACGCCCTCGAGCTCGATGGTCTCCGGCAGGTGGGCGGTGGGCCGCACGTCGCCCTCCGTAAGGGGGCGTTGGTCCTGGAGCATGCGCAGCACGTCCTTGATGTGGACCACGCCTTTGATGTGGTCCAGGTCCCCGTCGTAAACGGGGTAGCGGGTGTGGGGCGTCGCCAGCAAGATCGCGCGCAGCTCGTCGGGGCCGGCTCCGACGGGGATGCCCTCCACGTGCACGCGGGGCACCATGGCCTCGCCGGCCTGGAGCTCGCCGAAGGCGAACAGCTCGTGCAGGACGCGTCCGGCCTCGGCCCGGAGCAAGCCGCCCTCCTGGCTCTCGCGGACGATGTACTCCAGCTCCTCCGCCGTGTGGAACTGGCTCGTGCCGAACTCCCGGCGGATTCCCATGAGCGCCAGGATGGCGTTGCCCGTGCCGTTGAGCCCCACCACGAGGGGGTACATGAGCGTCTTCACCATGAGCATGGGCCGGGTGACCGCGAGCACGGTCGCCTCGGCGTGCATCAGCGCCAACGCCTTGGGCACCATCTCGCCCACCACGATGTGGAAGTAGGTGAAGACGGCGATGGCGGCGACGGAGGCGAGCGCGTGGGAGGTGACCCAGCCGGCGGTGTCGCTGACGCCGAGGAGCTCGAGCTGGCCAGCCAGCCAGCTGGCCATCGTGTGCTCGCCGTACATGCCGAGCCCCAGGCTCGCGAAGGTGATGCCGAGCTGGGCGGTGGCGATGTACCGGTCCTGGCGGCGGGGATCGTGGAGGATCCCCTGCACGATGCGGGCGGTGGCGTGGCCCCGGGCGGCGCGCCGCTCGATGGTCGCGCGCGGGGCGCCGATGATGGCGAACTCCGCGGCCACGAACAACCCATTGAGCAGGATGAGCGCCGCGCACACGAGGAAGGGGAAGAGGATGTCCACGGCTACGCCTCCTCCCCGGGCCCGACGAACCGGGTGGTGACGAGGACCGCGACCACGGTCTGCCCGTCCATGCGCTCGACCTCCACCGGCACCCCGTTCACGAGGAGGCGCTCACCGCCCTCGGGGATGCGTCCCAGCTCCGCGGCGACGCGCCCGCCGACGGTCACCGCCTCGTAGCCGTCCCAGGGGACGCCGGTCCAGGCCTGCGCCTCGTCCAGGTGGAGCTCTCCGGGGAGGCGGACCCGCCCGTCGGGGAGGCGCTCCGGCTCGGGGTCCTCGCCCTTGAACTCGTCGGCTACCTCGCCCACCAGCTGGGAGAGGACGTCCTCGAAGGTGACGATCCCCTCCATCCCGCCGTACTCGTCGATGACGACGGCGAGGCGCGCGCGGTGCTCGCGGAGGAGCGCGAGGACCCGGTCACCGGTGATGGTGGCCGGCACCCGGAGGACGGGGCGGAGGAGGGGCGCCAGGGCGTCCACGTGACCGTGCCGCGCGTAGTGGGTGGCCACGTCCTTGGTGTGGAGGAGGCCCACCACGTTGTCCACCGTCCCGCGGTAGACCGGGAGCCTCGTGTACGGGCTGGAAGCCACGAGATCCACCAGCTGCGCGGGGGGCGCGTCCTGGTCCAGGGCCTGGATGCGCCGGCGCGGCACCATGAGCTGTCGCGCCGTGCGCCGTCCCAGTCGAAGCGCCTGCCGGAGGCGCAGGTGCTCCTCCGGCTCCAGCAGCCCACCGTCGGTGCTCTCCGCGATGAGCATCTCGATCTCGTCGGGGGAGTGGACGTGGCGGTGGCTGGCGCCCTGCTGGAGCCCCATCCGCCGGAGGATGAACCACCCGCTCCCGTTGAGGACGAAGAGGAACGGCTTGAAGAGGATCTCCGACCAATGCGTCGGGAGGTACGTCAGGAGCGCCACGCGGGTAGGGAACTGGAGCGCGAGGGACTTGGGGACGAGCTCGCCGAAGATCACCTGCGTCACGGTGAGGAGGACCAGCACCACCAGCGCCGCCGCGGAGTGGGCCGCCACGCTCTGCATACCCGCCCGGCCCTGGAGCAGGGCGGCGAGGTCGAAGGCTACCGTGGCCTGCCCGAAGGCGCCCAGGACGAGGCTGGAGAGCGTGATGCCGATCTGGCAGGTGGCGATGTAGCTGTCGAGACGGGCCGAGGCCTCCAGGGTGGGGAGGAGCCTCCTGGCGAGATAGTCACCTCGCTGCGCCAGGCTGCGGACCTGCCCGCGGCGCACGCTCACGGCGCCGAACTCGGCCGCCACGTAGAGCGCGTTGACCAGGATGAGGAACGCGATGACCGCCCAGGCGGACATGGTCACGCCATCCGCCCGCTGGGGCGGGAGCTACTGGGAGGGTCTGTGCCTTCTTGCACCGGGTGCCGATTCGCTCGGGGTTGGGGCCGCCGTGCCCGTGGGAGAGCGCCCAACTTACCCTCCAGGCGACGCAAGGTTCAAGCGCCCTCCCGTGTTGCCACCCCGGGGGGCTATGCCTAGCGTCCGTGCGTCCCTCGCGGGTCTCCGCTTCCCTCCGGCCCCCCGGTGCCCTCCCATGAGCGTCCTCCCGAGCCCCAGGCGCCTCCTCCCGGCGCTCCTCGCCCTCCTCGTCCTCCTCCCGGTCGCTCTGTCGGCCCAGATTGCCATGACGGCCGAGGATCTCTGGTCCCTGGCCCGGGTGGGGAACCCGGTCCTGAGCCCGGACGGCTCCACGGTCCTCTACACGGTGACCACGTACGACCTGGACGCGCTCCGCTCCCGCACGGAGATCTGGAGCGTGGAAGTGGCGGGCGGCGAGCCGCGCCCGTTCATCACCTCCGAACAGGGTTCGAACAGCGCGCCGGCCTGGTCCCCGGACGGGAAGCGCATCGCGTTCGTGTCCACCCGGGGAGGGAACGGCCCCCAGGTGTGGATCATCCCGGTGGACGGTGGCGAGGCCCGGGCCCTCACCGCGCTGGAGGGGGGCGCCACCGGGCCGGTCTGGTCGCGGGACGGCCGCCGCATCCTCTTCGCCAGCTCCGTCTTCCCCCAGGGCGACGCCACCGCCGAGCGGCTGAAGCGGATCGCCGAGGGGAAGTCGGAGGCCAAGGTGTACGACGAGCTCCAATACCGGCACTGGGACGAGTGGGAGGACGGGCTCCGGAGCCACGTGTTCGTCCTCGACCTGGCCTCGGGCTCGGCGCACGACGTAACGCCTGGACCGTACGACACGCCCCCCCTCTCTCTGGGCGGCTTCCGGGACTACGACATCAGCCCCGACGGATCGGAGGTAGCGTTCGTGCGCAATACGGACGTGCCGGCCATGGTGGGCACGGGCAACGACGTCTGGCTCGTGAGCGCCGCGGGTGGCGAGCCCCGTCTGCTCACCCCCAGCGACGCCAACGACGCGGCGCCCCAGTACTCTCCCGACGGGCGCTGGATCGCGTATCTGGCGATGTCGCGCCCGGGCTTCGAGGCGGACCGGGCCCAGCTCGTGCTCCACGACCGGTCCACGCGCGAGACGCGCAGCCTGACCGCCGATCTGGACGTCGGCGTGGACTTCTTCACCTGGAGCGCGGACTCCCGCTCCCTCTGGTTCCAGGCCCAGGACCAGCTCTTCCACGCCACCTACCGGGTGGACGTGGCGGGTGGCGCGCCCCGGAAGATCACGCAGGGCACGTACGACGGAGGGCTGGCGGTGTCCGCCGACGGACGGACGCTCGTGGTGGCCCGCCAGTCCAACGACCGCCCGGTGGACCTCTTCGCCCTCGGGGCCGACGGCTCGGTGCTGCGCCGCCTCACCGACCAGAACCGGGAGCTGCTGGCCCGCTTGGCGCTCCAGCCCGTCGAGTCCTTCTGGGCCGAGGGGGCCGGGGGCGCGCCGGTGCAGGGCTTCATCGTGAAGCCGCCGAGCTTCGACGCCACCCGGAAGTACCCCGTGGTCTACCTCATCCACGGCGGGCCGCAGGGCGCCTGGACCGACTCGTGGAGCTACCGCTGGAACCCGAACATGTTCGCCGCCGCGGGCTACGTGGTGGTGGCCGTGAACCCGCGGGGGAGCACGGGCTACGGCCAGCGCTTCACCGACGAGATCTCCGGGGACTGGGGCGGGAAGGTCTACACCGACCTCATGAACGCCCTGGATCACGCCCTCGCCACCTACCCGTTCCTGGACGGGACGCGCGTCGCCGCCGCCGGCGCCTCGTACGGCGGGTACATGATCAACTGGATCAACGGCCACACCGACCGCTTCCGCGCCCTCATCAACCACGACGGGCTCTTCGACACCAGGAGCATGTACGGCGCCACCGAGGAGCTCTGGTTCCCAGAGTGGGAGTTCGGCGGCCAGCCCTGGACCAACCCCGAGGGATTCGACCGCTGGAACCCTGCGAACCACGCCGCCAGCATGACCACCCCGACGCTCGTGGTGCACGGCGGGCTCGACTACCGGGTGCCGCTGGAGCAGGGACTCGCCACCTTCACCACGCTGCGCCGCCAGGGCGTGCCGGCGCGGCTCCTCTACTTCCCCGACGAGGGGCACTGGGTGCTCAAGCCCCAGAACGCCTTCGTCTGGTGGGAGGAGATGCTGGGGTGGCTGGAGCGGTACCTGGCTCCCAGGGGGGTGTCCCAGTAGGGGGACGGGGACCGTGACCATGAGGCGGTTGGACCCGCTGTGGCAGCGGGCTGCGGTCCTGGGCAGCCTGTGGGCCGGATCGGAGATCGTGCTGGGGAGCTTCCTCCACAACCTCCGACTCCCCTTCGCCGGCCACGTGCTCACGGCCATCGCCGTGGCCATCCTCGTGGCAGGGCATCGCCGCTGGCCCGTCCCCGGCCTGCTTGTGAGGGCGGGGCTCATCGCCGCGCTCATGAAGTCCCTCTCCCCGAGCGCCGTGCTCCTGGGGCCCATGGTGGCCATCGCCATGGAGGGGCTCCTCATGGAGGCTGCCGTGCGCCTCTTCCGGGCCCGGCCGGCCGGGTACCTGGTGGGTGGCGCGCTGGCGATGTCGTGGACGTTGGCCCACAAGCTCGTGACCATGGTCCTGACGTACGGGCCGGACCTGGTGAGGCTCTACGGCGACATCATCGCCCTCGCCGAGCGGCAGGTGGGGCCCATCCCCCTCGGGCCCTGGGGGCCCCTGGTCGTGCTGGCCCTCCTCAACCTGGCCGTGGGGGCCGGGGCCGCCCTGGTGGGCCTTCGCCTGGGCCGGGAGGCGCCGGAGCCGGAGCCCGGAGGAAGGCGCAAGAACGGTTCGCCGGAGGCCGGCGGCCCCCGCCGCGAGGCGCCGGGGCCGGGCGTCTCGCCGTCCCTACCGTTCCTGCTGCTGTGGGCGGTGGCGCTCCCCTCCGGCCTTCTAGGCCTGGCGACGTTGTCCCTGGGGTGGAAGGTGCTGGTTGTGGCCGGAGCCGTTTCGGTGGCCGTGGGCCGCTACCGGCGCGTGCTGCGCCGGCTCGGGCGGCCGGGCTTCTGGGTGACCCTCCTTCTGCTCACCACGCTCACGGGGGCGGTGGTGTCCGCCCTCGCCGACGGGAGCGGGGGCGGGTGGCTGCGCGGGCTCGGGCTGGGCATGGGCATGAGCCTGAACGCCGTGTTCGTGACGCTGTGCTTCGCCGCGCTCAGCGCGGAGCTCGCCCACCCCCTCCTGCGGGAATGGCTGGAGCGCGTGGGCGGTGGGCGGCTCCACCGGGCCATGCAGGCCGCGTTCGCCACCCTCCCCGCGGTGGTGGCGGCGCTGCCGGGGGGACGGGAGTTCCTGCGCAGCCCGCTCGTGGCGCTCGGGGCTCTCCTGGCCCGCACGGAGGAATGGCTCGGGACGCTGGCGGAGCCGCCCCGCATCCTGGGCGTGGTCACCGGGGCGAGAGGCGAGGGGAAGACCACCGTGGTCGCAGGCGTGGTGGACAGGCTCCGCGGCGCGGCCGTGCGGGTGGGGGGGATTCTCGCCCCGGGCGAGATGAGGGAGGGCCGGCGCTGGTCCATCGATCTGGTGGACCTGGCCTCGGGGCGCCGCGTTCCCATGGCGACCCGGGACCCGCTCTGCGAGTGGCCTGCGCTGGGCGCGTTCAAGGTCGCCCCGGAGGCGCTGGCGCTGGGCGCCGCGGCCCTGTCCCCGGAGGCGTCGGCGGCGAGCGACCTGCTGGTGGTGGACGAGGTCGGCCCCTGGGAGCTGGGCGGAGGTGGCTGGGGGCCGGCGCTCGATGCGCTCCACGGAGGCGGCACCCCGCTGCTCCTGGTCGTGCGCCGGAGCCTGGTGCCGGACGTGCTCGGCCGCTTCGCGCCTGGGAGCGACGCTCCCGTCTGGGACGTCGCCGTCACGGGCGCCGACGAGATCGCGCGGGCCGTGCTGGCCGAGCTGCGGCGCTGATGCCGCGTGCCGACCCGCTGCAGGGCTTCCCTACGCCTTCGCGCGGGCCAGCCTCCCGATCGCCGCGCCCAGGACCCCGGTGACGCCCGAGGACAGCGGGGCGAAGGTGAGGAGCATCCAGGTCTGGTCGCCCATCAGAATGGCGGCCACGACGCCGACGAACGCTCCCACGATGCCCAGGAGGAACCCGCCCCAGGACGCCTCCTTGTAGCTCTTCGGGACCGTGGCGCCGTACCAGATCCCGAGCGCGAAGGGGATCGCCGTGCCGAGGATCCCCGAGAGGTTCAGGACCGCGGTGGAGAAATGCCCGCCCGTCACCATGGCCAGCTGCAACGCGACGCCCATCCACACGAACTTCGCCATGCCTTCCGCCTCAGGGGTGTCGCCCGATGGGACGTGGTTCAGCCGACCACGCCCAGCACGCGCAGGATCCAGCCGATGATCA
>JBFYZE010000523.1:0-4576 GCA_041309665.1 Gemmatimonadales bacterium
GCGTCCAGGGCGATGATCGTTCGTCCAGCGTATGGTGCGGCCCTCGCCGTAGTCCAGGACACCGAGGATGACTCCCGTCACCTGCGAGATGTTCAGGACCGGCATGTCCTTCGCGACCTTGTTCGTCGGGTAGCACATGAAGTCCCGGAAGGGCCAGTCCGCAGGCGAGGTGAAGGGGCGCGTGCTGCTCTTGACCTCGATCGGGGCGGGGGTGCCTCCGGGTCGGGAGACGAAGACGTCCTTTGTTAGTGCGAACTCGGCTGGGTCCTGGTCGTCTCGGCAGTTGGTCAGCTCGGTGACGACGGCCTCTAGCCCGACGGAGCGCAACACGCCGGCGACGATCAGCTCGTAGTCTTTCCCCTCGCGGAAGGCTTGCTTGAGGTACTCGGGGAGTGGCCCGCTGATCCTCACCCCCATATCCCCCGCGCCAGCTCTTCCTGTAGCTCCCTGGCCGACTGCCTCAGTCTTGCGTCCACCAGCCGCTCCATCGTCCACGGCCCAGGCCCGTGGCCCCCACAGGCCTCTTGTGGCTGCTGGTCCCGCCACGCCTTCACCTCTGCACGCCAGCGCCAGCCGTGCTTGTGGACGATCTCCGCGGCGGTCCGCGGAAGCCCCCTCCCCGCCCAGCCCCTCCCCCCGCACGCCTCCCCACGCAGGAATAGCTCTCGCTCGGTCAGCATCTCAGAACTCCAGGCTCTGATCGCTCGGGAAGATGCGGTGGTACTCCTCGACCAGGCGCGCCAGCTCGTCTTTCTCTGGCGTCAAGGAGTAGGAAACGAACATGTCCTCCAGGATCCCGCCCGCCCGGCGAGCGAAGGCGTCGAGGGCGTTGATGCGATCGGTGGCGTGGGCGAGGTCAGCCTTCAGCTTGCGGACGGTGGGCTCACGGGAGCAGCGGGTGTTCACTTCCACTCCCCGATCTCAACGAGTCGCAGGTACGAGTGGTGCAGCTTCCGCGGGAACGACCCAGAGCACTCGCGCCACACAATTTCCCTGCGAAGACCAGTCTTGGCGTCGTACTCGGTGGTGTACGCGTCGCTGTGCCACGCGGGCCCACCGAGGGCCCCCGTCTCACGACACACGACGTCGCCAACCTTGGCCTCGACGGCGCTCATTCCGCCCTCGCCTTCCTGCGGCACGCGCACTTGATCTCCGTGTAGGACGACGTCTCTATGGGTCCGTTCGCGAAGTACCGGCGGTCCCCGTGTGCGCC
Organism: Gemmatimonadales bacterium; assembly: GCA_041309665.1. Taxonomy (GTDB): domain Bacteria; phylum Gemmatimonadota; class Gemmatimonadetes; order Longimicrobiales; family Gaopeijiaceae; genus SZUA-318. The sequence goes on from JBFYZE010000523.1 coordinate 1,214, forward strand.
GACCACCGGGTTGTCGATCTTCTCCCCGCAGTGGGCGCAGAACGGGTGGGTGTGGACCGGGGCGTCCTGCACGACGAGCCTGGCCCTGCCGGCGCGCCACTCGCGCTCCCAGCGTCGAAGCTCGACGAGAAGCTCCTGCACCGATCGCAGGACCACCTCCCAGTCGGCGGCTTCAACGTCCCTCTCCAGGCGAGCGATCGCGACGTCGACCTCTCGGGGGAAGAAGGTGGCGCTCACCGCGCGTCCCCGGACTTCTCAGCGGCGCGGCTCGCCCGTCGCCGGGCCCGCTCCTTCTCCCTGTGCATCTCGGCCAGGAGGCCAGACAGGATCAGCGTGAGCGCGGAGTGCTCCACCAGCAGCGGGCCGTTGAGCCCACGGAGCCGCATCGGGTCGGACGAGAGCGACACCACCTTGCACTGGGCGTCGCGCGCCGCGACCGCCTGCGCCGAGCCTACGTATGGCGTCACAATCACCGATGTGAACGGGCCGGCGGGCGGGGCCAGCCAGCCGTGTTCCTGGTGATAGGTGGACCCAGCCCCGCGGTGGGTGTTGTAGTAGGTGATGATCTCGCGGGCCCATCGGACGTGGCGGCTCGCGCCGGCCACCACCTTGCGGCGCTTCGTGGTGGCACTCACGCCAGCTTCCCCCCGTGGCGGTATGCCCGCGTCTCGTTGTAGGCCATCTTCATCCGCACCGCCTCGTCCAGGTCGATACCCATCGCACCGGCGAAGTCGAAGACCCGGATCAGGACGTCGGCGATCTCGATGTTCGGGCCGAGCGGTTTCCCGGTGGCGTCCATCCACCAATAGGTATGCCCGGCGCGGTACTCCTCCATCGCTTCGGCCACCTCGGAGACAATGAGCATGAGCGCCTCCCCGGTGTTCCGCTGGCCGCCGTCGTACCACCCCTTCGACCTCGCGATCGCGTGGCACTCATCCCTCAGATCGTTGAGCGCACCCATTCACAACCTCATCTTTCTCGGCACCCTCTTGTGCCGCTCGTGGGATTTCTGGAAAGCACGCACCCCGCGCTGCTGACGGCAGGCGTCGCACAGTCCATACGTCGGCTCTCCCTCTCCGGCGACCATGAGGCCGCCGTGGTCCGAGCAGAAGAGGGGGCGACGATCCTTGGCCTGGCGACGGTGGGCGCCGAAGGAGAGGGTCTTCACTCCTGGTCCTTCCCTGCGAGTGACGGGGGCCCGGGACGCCCCCGTCTTTTCCCGCATTCCAATTCCAGAAGCGTTTGTTAGCTCTACCTCCCGCGGGCAGGCAGGAGGGAGCCTACACGAACTCGGCCGATGTTACAACGACTTTTTCGCCCGCTCTCTCGCCCTCTCCCGCAGGTCCGGGTACTTCACCCAGAGCTTCTTGTTCGCCTTCGTCGAGGCCTCCCGGAAGATCTCCTCGGCGCGCTTGACCTGGGTCTCGATCGGCAGCCTCTCCAGCGCCGGCAGACGCTTCCTGAGCGTCTCCGCGGCGTCGCGCCGGGCCTGGGCCAGGAAGGCGCGCTCCTCGTTCGAGAGGTCGATCCTGACCTGCTTCGTGGCCCCCGGGGGCATCAGGGCCTGCGGGACCTGGAGGGCGCGGGGGATCTCGGCGGGGACCGCGCCGATCCGGACGAGGTAGCTCTCGACCTCCTTGCCGGCCCGGGTGGTGGTGTACTGGACCGGGAGGACGAAGCGCGTGACGACGTTTCCGCCGCGCTGCGCCTCCCCCCCGAGCGGTGTGTAGATCGGCTCCATCCCCCTGGAAACGCCAGGGATACGGCGCCCGACCCCGCGGACCATCGCCTCCCCGGTGCCCTCGATGCCGGACTGGCTGCGGCGCTCCCGCAGGACCGGGTCGATCGCCTCGGCGCCCTTCGCGATGAGGGTGGGGACGAGGAGTGAGCCGGCGTACGAGGCGACGGTCCCCTTCAGGTACTTGTCGGGGTCCATGATCGCCCGGCCGGCGTCCATGATGCCGCGCCAGAAGGTCTTGTTCGTGTAGTTCTGGGCGACCGAGCCCAGGATCTTCTTCGAGACGTCACTCGCGTCGCCGGCCTCGACCGCGTCGGCCATGATCCCCATGATCGCCGAGACGGGCTCGAACCGGGTGTAGGGGATGTAGGCGTAGCGCCCCTTCCCGATCGGGATCTTGAGCGAGTAGGGTTGCCAGCCCGTGTCCTGGAGGGCCTTCCTCTCCTCCTCGTCGGTCGGGCCTGAGCCGGTCATCAGGCCGGCCATCGCCAGGGTTCCGAAGACGCTCATCAGGATGGTGCCCACGACCGGGCGTGCGAGTGCGTCGGCCACCTCGCCGCGGGAGATCCTCTGGGCCTCATCGACCGGGCGCCCTTCCTTCTCAGCCTTCTGCTGCGCGTGGAACTGCTTGAGCATCGACTGGGCCCGCCCGGGAAGGAGGAGTCCCATCGCGCTGCGCTGCCAGGCGACCTTCGTGATGTTCGACGGGGTCCGGACGAAGGGGATCACCATGCCGGCCAGGGGGTGCTCCCGCGTCAGGCGGGAGACGCTCTGGATGAACTTGACGGGATCCTCCTGGAACGTGCGCTCCAGCCTCTCCTGGGCCACCTTCTCCATCAGGCTGCGCCACCGGGGGTCGGACAGGGAGCGCGCCTCCTGGGCGATCCTGGCGGCCCTGGTGGCGGCCTCCTCCCCGCGGAAGCCCTCCTTCAGGGCCTCCCGGTAGGCCAGTTTCCGGAGGGCCCCTTCACCACCGACGGCCTTGAAGTAGTCGTCCGAGATCCCGAGGGCCCGGAAGGACGTCCGGACCAAGCGCCCTGTGCGCCCCCCGATCGCCCCCACCTGATGCTCGAACTTCCGCGACATGTCGGGGTTGGGCTCGTTCTGGTGGACGATCTGGTCGAGGAAGTCCGCCCCAAGCCTCTCAAGGGCCGTGGGGACCGCGTCGAACTGGCCCTGCAGCTCGTACTTCCACTCCCCGAGGAACCTCTCCCGGTCGCCCCCGTAGGCTGCGGCGAGGGCCTTGTCGATACCGGCGGCGGCCATCGTCTCCAGGAGGCGGTTGACGGGCTCGGTGACGTTCCCGGTGAAGTTCGCGACGTGGGTTGGGATGCCGGTGAGGAGGGCGCCGCGCCAGTACTCGACCAGCTTCTGGGCCCAGGTCGGGCGGATGGCGTCCCGGATCCGGTCGGTGAACTCCCGGTGCTTGCCGTCCCGGTAGAGGTTGAACAGCTCCTCGATGCGGGTGTCGTCCACCCCGGGAAGCTCCCCGATGAGCTTCCGCATGAGCATGTCGGGGGAGGACTCGGGTCCGGCCTCCATGATCCGGCGAAGGGCGGCCAGGGCACCGGCTGCCTCGGTGCCGGCGTTCACGGACGCTCTCTCGACGGAGATGTAGGACAGGT
>JBFYZE010000524.1:0-3416 GCA_041309665.1 Gemmatimonadales bacterium
GCCTGGGTTCCCGTGCCCCCGCGACCGCCGCTCCGGAGCACGTCGGCGGGAGCGGTGTTGGAGAGGCGGAGCGCCGGTGCGAGGCCGAACGCCAGGAGCGCGACCACCGTGCCCGCGAGGGCGAAGGAGAACACCCGCAGGCTCAGGCCGGGCCTCGCCACCGTCGGAAGCGCGTCGGGGGCCAACGCCAACAGTCCGTGGACGCCGACGGTCCCCAGCAGGAGCCCAGCCGCGCCGCCCGCCGCCGCCAGGACCGCGGTCTCGGCGAGAAGGTGCCCCACGATGCGAGCGCGGCCCGATCCCAGCGCGCCCCGGAGCGCCACTTCGCGGTCCCGGCTCAGCCCCCGGGCCAGGACGAGGTTGGCCACGTTCACGCAGGCGCTGAGGAGCACCAGCCCCACGGCGCCGGCCAGGACGAGGAGGAGCGTCTGGCGGCGGCCTCCCACGATGGTCTCGTGCAGGGGCCGCAGCTCGACCAGCCATCCCCGGTTGTCGGGGGCCGTCTCACCGAGGCGCGCGTTGAGGGCATCCACCCTCCGCTGGGCCGCCTCCAGCGTGAGTCCCGGCGCCAGCCGCCCGATGCCGGTGAGGTATTGGTTGCTCCAGTCGCCGCGGACGTTCTCGCGGAGCCTCAGGTCCGCGGGGAGCCACAGGTCCGGGGGCGTGCCCAGGGGGTTGGTGAAGCCCTCGGGCATGACGCCCACCACCTGGTAGGACGTCCCGTCGAGGCGGATGTCGCGGCCCACCACCGACGCATCGGTACCGTACCGGTCGCGCCAGAGCCGGTGCGAGAGGATCGCCACCGGGGCCCCGATGCGGGATGGGCTCTGGATTCCGGGGCCCAGACTCTCCTCCTCGCGGAACGTACGCCCCAGGAGCGGGGGCACACCCAGGGTCTCGAAGTAGCCGGCCGAGACGTGTGACGCCACGATGCGCAAAGGCGCCTCCGCGTCGGTGAGATCGGCCCCGGTCTCACGGTACGTGTAGAGGGTGGCCACGCCGGCGAAGGCCTCCTTCCACGTGCGATAGGCCTGGACGGCGGGCGTGCGCAGGTAGTCGTTGAGCTCGCCGGGCTCCCCGTGCCACACGTCGTAGATCCGCACAAGCCGATCCGGCTCGGAGTACGGGAGTGGCTCGAGGAGAACGGCGTCGAGCACGGTGAACACGGCGGTGTTCGCCCCCACGCCGAGGGCCAGCGTGATCACCACCACTGCGGTGAAGGCCGGAGCCCGCGTCAGCGTGCGCGCCGCCAGGCAGAGCTCCCTTCCGACTTCGGTCACCGCCATGCCGCCTCCTCCCGTCCGGGGCCGGGGGAGCCCTCCGCGTGGGGGCTGGTCCCTAGGTGGGACGGGGATGGGCCCTGAAGGGTTGGAACGGGCGTGTGCCCGACTCCCCGGGAACACCCGGAGGCGCGTTGGCCGCCGCCCCCGGCCTGGCTTAGCTTGTGCCCGCCACGCACCGTCAGGAGGAACCATGAAGCGCTCGACCCTGGCCCTCGCGGCCCTGGCCGCTCTCGCACTCGCCCTTCCCGCCGCTGCCCAGCGCACCCAGAAGCCCGTGCTCCACGGCCGGCACTGGATCGCCATCACCGGGAAGCCCATGGCCGCCACCGCCGGCGCCATGATGTTCCAGAAGGGCGGCAACGCCGTGGACGCGGCGGCGGCCATGCTCGCCGCCACCGCCACCATGTGGGACGTGCTCTCCTGGGGCGGCGAGGCGCAGGCGCTCATCTACCACCCGGGGGAGAAGCGCGTCATCGCGCTGAACGCCCTGGGGGTGGCCCCCACCGGCGCCACGCCGGACCACTACCGGAAGCTGGGCATGCGCTACCCCCCGGAGACGGGGGTCGAGTCCATGGTCACGCCGGGGACGCCGGGCGGGCTCATGACCATGCTCGCCGAGTGGGGACGCTTGTCCCTTGCCGACGTGCTCGCCCCGGCCATCCAGATGGCCGAGGGCTATCCCATCGAAGCCGACGCCGCAGGGCGCATCCGGGCGAACGAGAAGGAGATGAAGGCGTGGCCCTACACCGTCGCGGTCTTCTTCCCCGGCGGGAAGGCTCCGGAGGTGGGCCAGATCTTCGTGCAGTCGGACCTTGCGGCTACGTTGCGCAAGCTCGTGGAGGCGGAGGCGCAAGCGCTGGCTGCGGGAAGGAGCCGGAAGGAGGCGATCCAGGCCGCCTACGACCGCTTCTACCGGGGCGACATCGCCCGGGAGTACGTGCGCGGGGCGCGGGAGCAGGGCTCAGGGGTGACCCTGGAGGACCTGGGGGGCTGGAGGGTGCGCATCGAGGAGCCGGTGAAGACCACCTACAAGGGGATCGAGGTCTACAAGCTCACCCACTGGGTGCAGGGCCCGGTGATGCTCCAGGCGCTCAACATCCTGGAGCCCATGGACCTGAAGTCCATGGGGTACAACAGCGCCCGCTACATCCACACCCTGTACCAGGCCATGAACCTCTCCTTCGCGGACCGGGACTTCTACTACGGCGACCCGTACTTCCCCCCCGAGGAGCCCATCCGGGGGCTCCTGTCCAAGGAGTACGCGAAGCAGCGGGCCGGCCAGATCAACTGGGAGCGGAACGACGCCGCGGCGGGGCCGGGCGACCCGTATCCCTTCCAGGGCGGCGCCAATCCCTTCGCCGACCTGCTGGCCAAGTGGAACGGGGGCGCCAAGCCTGCCCCCGATGCCTCCGACCCGGAGGCGCTGGCCGACTACGAGGAGGACTTCTACGCAGGCACGACGTCGGTGCAGGCCGCCGACGAGGAGGGATGGGTGGTTTCCATGACGCCTTCGGGCGGATGGGTCCCGGCGGTCATCGCCGGGCGCACGGGCGTGGGGATGAGCCAGCGCGCCCAGTCCTTCGTGGTGGAGGCGGAGGACGGGCCCTACAACGTGGTGGAGCCGGGCAAGCGCCCCCGGGCCACCCTCACGCCGTCGCTGGCCCTCAAGGACGGGCAGCCGTTCCTGTCGTTCGCCGTCCAGGGAGGCGACTCCCAGGACCAGAACCTGCTCCAGTTCTTCCTGAACATGGTGGAGTTCGGCATGAACGTTCAGGAGGCGGCGGAGGCGGCGAACGTCAACTCGTTCCAGATGCGCTCGTCGTTCGGCGCGCGGGACATCGCCCCGGGCCGCATCCTCCTCCAGAACGCCACGCCGCCCTGGGTCCAGTCCGAGCTGAGGCGGATGGGCTACACGCTGACCTTCGCCGACCGGACCGCGGGGCCCATCAACGCCATCTTCTTCGACTGGAAGAACCGGGCGTTCTGGGGCGGGTCCAGCAACCACGGCGACGATTACGGGGTGGTGTGGCAGTAACGCTCACCGCTCGGGAACGCGCCCTCCTGGACGGCGAGGGCGCCGGCGCGCCGGCCGGCGCGCCAGGCGACGCCACGGCGCTGGCCATGCGCGTCGTG
>JBFYZE010000525.1:0-3946 GCA_041309665.1 Gemmatimonadales bacterium
CCCTGGGCCGGAGGGCTCCTCGACCTCCTCCTGCCCACGGGGTGCGTCGCGTGCGGCACCTGGATCCCGGGCGGCGAGCGGGCCACCATCGTGTGCGCAGGCTGCCTGGCGCGCCTCCCGGTGGCGCCCTGGCCACGATGCCCGCGATGCCATCACCCTCGGGGCACCGGGCGCGGCGAGGAGGCCGCATGCCGGATGTGCCGCGCCTGGCCCGACGCCCTGGCACACGCCAGGCACGCCCACGTGTTGGCTCCCCCTGCGGATACGTTGGTCCACGCCCTCAAGTACGAGGGATGGCGCGAGCTTGCTCCCCTCATGGGGCGCGCCATGGCGAAGGTCCCGCTCCCGCCTGTCCTCCCGGGAGGGAGGCGGGCCGTCGTCCCGGTTCCCACCACGCGAGAGCGCGTCCGGAGGCGGGGCTACAATCAGGCCCACCTCCTCGCGTCCAACGTTGCCGAGCGCCTGGGCCTGGCCCTCGTCGACGGACTCTCGAGGACCCGGGGCGGGGCGACCCAGGTCGCCTTGCACCCCTCCGAGCGCAGGGCTAACGTCAGAGGCGCCTTCCAGGCACGGGAGGAAGCTCTTCCGGGCCTGCGGGGCGTGCACGTACTGCTCGTCGACGACGTCCTCACCACCGGGGCGACGGCTGTCGCAGCCGCGGCGGAGCTGGCCCTGGCCGGGGTGTCGGAGGTCACCCTCCTGACATACGCGCGCGCGCTCCCGTTCCTGCGGAGCACCGGGCGCTGACGTCCGTTACTCTTCCGACCACCCTGTTCCGCCTGTCACCAGGAGCCTCGAACACCGATGGCCATCCGTGTCGCGATCAACGGCTTCGGCCGTATCGGCCGCAACGTCCTCAGGGCAGCCAAGAAGGCCGGCCGCAACGACCTCGATTTCGTAGCCGTCAACGACCTGACGGACAACAAGACCCTCGCCCACCTGCTCAAGTACGATTCCGTCCACGGCCGGTACCACGGCACCGTCGAGGTCACGGACTCGGGTCTCAAGGTGGACGGCGACGACCTCCGGGTCTTCGCCGAGAAGGACCCCTCCAAGCTGCCATGGAAGGACATGGGCGTGGACATCGTGGTCGAATCCACGGGCATCTTCACGTCCAAGGAGAAGGCGTCGGCGCACCTGCAGGCAGGCGCGAAGAAGGTGATCATCTCCGCTCCGGGCAAGAACGAGGACATCACCATCGTGCTCGGGGTCAACGACAAGATGTACGACCCCGCCCAGCACCATGTGATCTCCAACGCCAGCTGCACGACGAACTGCCTGGCGCCCGTGGTCAAGGTGGTCATGGAGTCGTTCGGGTTCCGCCGCGGGTTCATGACCACCGTGCACTCGTACACCAACGACCAGAACATCCTCGACCTGCCCCACAAGGACCTGCGCCGGGCCCGGGCAGCCGCCATGTCCATGATCCCGACCACGACGGGAGCGGCGAAGGCCACGGGGCTGGTCATCCCCGAGGTCAAGGGCAAGATCGACGGCATCGCCATCCGAGTGCCCACCCCCGACGTGTCGGTGGTGGACCTGGTCGCGGAGGTCGAGAAGGACACCACCATCGAGGCCGTGAACGCCGCGTTCCGGGCGGCGGCGGCTGGCCCCATGAAGGGGATCCTCGGCGTCAGCGACGAACCGCTCGTGTCCATCGACTACACCGGCAATCCGAACAGCAGCATCGTGGACCTGAAGTCCACCAACGTTCTCGACGGACGGATGCTCAAGATCCTGTCCTGGTACGACAACGAGTGGGGCTACTCCGAGCGGGTCGTGGACCTGACCCGGTTCGTGGGTGAGAAGCTGTCCTGAGGCGATCCTGACCATGGACCAGAGCGAGCGTGGGGAGTCGGCCTGGCACAGCTACCGGTGCCCGGTGTGCGGGCACGCCGACGAGGTGGACCCGGACGACGTGTCGGGCGGCACGGTGCCGTGCAGTCACTGCGCCACCCCCCTCGAGCTCCTGGCGCGCTCCCCGGACCAGGCGGCGGTCGCCGTGAAGGTGGCGTCGCGCTGGCGCCGAACGAGGTGAAGGGATCCGGGGCCAGGCCGGGTCGGGATCGCGGCCGGCGGGGGAAGCTCTCCCGCCGGCCGTAGTCCATGTAATCCCGTGCGCCCGGCCGCCGTATAGCCGGGCGATGCAGACGCAGAGGCAGACAGCCGCTTTGGCGACTTGGAGAGTCCCGGTCCGTCACGCGCCCGGCCTCCCTCAGGACTTCGAGGCCTGGTTCCACGACTACCGTGGACCCGTCTACCGCTACGTCCGCTTCAGGGTCGCGACGAGGGAGGTCGCGGAGGACGTGACCTCGGAGGTCTTCATGAAGGCCCTCCGGTCCATCCACCGCTACGATCCCGACATCGCCTCCCCCAAGACGTGGCTCCTGCGCATCGCCCGCAACGCGGTCACGGACCACCTCCGTGCGCTCCGCAGGAGAGGGTCGCTGCACGTGTCGCTGGATCGCGTCCCCGACCTGGTCGTGGACGCCCCCTCCCAGGAGGAGCGCATGGTCCGGCAGGAGCGGATCCAGCGGCTCCTCAACGGGACCCGGACCCTTCGCAAGGCCGATCAGGAGATCATCTCCCTGCGCTACGGGAGCGGCCTCGACAACAGCGAGATCGCCGAGCACCTGGGCATCAGCAACAACGCCGTAGCAGTGCGGCTGCACCGGGCGCTCCGGCGCCTGAAGGCGGCCGTGGACGGCTCCGACAACGACGCGACATCGGACTATGACGGATAGAACGGACTTCCCAACCGACGACCTCCCTCGGGAGCTCGCCGAGCTCGACGCCGAGCTCTCGTCCATCGGGCACCAGGAGCGACCCTCCTTCGCGCCCGAGCTGGAAGCCGAGCTTGCGCGGGAGTGGAGTGCGCTGCAGGGCCGGCGCTACTGGCCCGTGAGGGAGCTCATGGCGGCGGCGGCGGCGGGCCTCCTCCTCACCGGCCTCGGCGTGCCCTCGGCGCGTGCCGCCCTCGTGCGTTTCGTCGGATCCCTCGGAACGTGGGTCGGTGAGGCCCCGGAAGCGCCGGCGCCCGCGCCCGTTTCCGGCCCCTCGGTGACGTTCCCGACGGAGCCTGGGACCGAGGCCGAGCTCCTGTCGGCGCCGCAGCCTCCCCAGGTGCCGCTCCCCGGGGCCCCCGGGGCCAGCCGCTACACCGTGGTGGAGGCCACCTTCCCGGAGCTCCTCGATCGGTCCAGGGCCGAGGCCCTCGTCCGGCGCAACTATCCCATCTCCTTCCAGCGCGCGGGGATCGGAGGAGCGGTGGGCGTGCTCCTGTGGGTGGACTCCACGGGGGCGGTGGGCTTCGTGAACCTGGGGAGGAGCTCGGGGGTTCCCGACCTGGACCGCGCCGCCCTGCAGGTAGCGCCTATGCTGCGCTTCGAGCCGGCCCGGCGGCTGGGAAGGGCGGTGGGCACCTGGGTGGAGTTCGACGTGCGCTTCGAGCCCCCCCGGGAGAGCGGAGGGGAGGACTGGATCCCCGATGCGGCGGGCGCTGCGCCCGTCCCGGCCACCGAGCTCCTCACGCCGGAGCTCCTCGGTGCTGCGGACTTCCTCGCGTCGGCCGTTGGCGACGACCGCGTGATCGCGCGCCTCGGGTCCGTGGAACGGATCCTCCTGGGTGAACCGCCGGCGGGCCGCGCTCCGACCGAGTGGCGTACCGAGGTCGTGCCCGTCCTCCAGGCCGCCATGGCCCGCGCGCCGGAGAACCCGGCGCCGTTCCTGGCGCTCTCCCGGATACGGCAGCGACAGGGGCTCCGCGCCGAGGCCCAGTCCCTTCTCGAGCGCGGGCTCGACGCGGCCCGCCGCTCCGGCGGCGCCATGTCGCCCCGCATCCTGGCCGATCTGCACTTCGAGAGGGGCTCGCTGGTCAAAGAGAGTTGGCTCGGGTCCCGGAACCTGGGGCGCGTGCGATCCGACGCGCTCCTCCCCTCCGCGTGTC
>JBFYZE010000526.1:0-2760 GCA_041309665.1 Gemmatimonadales bacterium
GTCTACCTGGTCAGCTCCGACTTCCGCTCGGCGATGTCCACGCCGCCCAGGGTCAAGGAGATCCTCCCGATCCGGCCCGACGCGGCTTCCGTGTCGGCGGACCTCTTCGTCCTGTCCCCTCCGGGCGACCTCATCCTGGAGCGGATGCTTCCGACCTACCTACGCAACACGCTGTACACGGCCCTCGTGGAGAACGCCGCCGCGGAGCAGGGCGCACGGCGCAGCGCCATGAAGAGCGCCACGGACAATGCCGGGGAGATGCTCGAGCACCTCACCCGGACGTACAACCGGGCCCGTCAGGCCCAGATCACGCAGGAAATCGCCGAGATCGTCGGCGGCTCGGCGGCCCTCGAGTGAGGCCGGGAGCCCGACGCGGTACAAGAACAGGGAATCATGGCTGACAAGAACATCGGTAGGGTCGTCCAGGTCATCGGTCCCGTGCTCGACGTGGAGTTCACCGAGCACCTCCCGGAGATCTACAACGCGCTCCGTCTGACGGCGACCACGGAATCCGGCCAGAAGATCGACCTGGTGGCCGAGGTGCAGCAGCACATCGGCCGCGGTCAGGTCCGCGCCGTGTGCATGTCCTCGTCCGACGGGGTGACCCGGGGCATGGACATCCTCGACACCGGGAGCGCCATTTCGGTGCCGGTGGGAGAGGTCGCCCTGGGCCGGATCCTCAACGTGCTCGGGGAGCCGGTGGACCAGCTCGGTCCGGTGGGCGGCGAGAACGCCGCCAAGGTCGAGCGTTGGCCGATCCACCGCGAGGCGCCCCGGTTCGACCAGCTCGAGCCCAAGACCGAGATCTTCGAGACGGGCATCAAGGTGGTGGATCTGCTGGCCCCCTATGTGAAGGGCGGCAAGACCGGGCTCTTCGGCGGTGCCGGCGTAGGCAAGACGGTCATCATCATGGAGCTCATCAACAACATCGCCATGGAGCACGGCGGCCGCTCCGTGTTCTGCGGCGTGGGTGAGCGCACGCGCGAAGGCAACGATCTCTGGCTCGAGATGAAGGAGTCGGGCGTGATCGCGTCCACCGCGCTGGTCTACGGCCAGATGAACGAGCCCCCGGGCGCTCGCCTCCGCGTCGGCCTCTCCGGGCTCACCATCGCCGAGTACTTCCGCGAGGTCGAGGGGCAGGACGTGCTCCTCTTCATCGACAACATCTTCCGCTTCACCCAGGCGGGCTCCGAGGTGTCGGCGCTCCTCGGCCGCATGCCTTCCGCGGTGGGGTACCAGCCCACGCTGGGCACCGAGATGGGCGAGCTCCAGGAGCGCATCACCTCCACGCGTCAAGGCTCCATCACGTCGGTGCAGGCCATCTACGTGCCCGCCGACGACCTCACAGACCCGGCGCCGGCCACGGCCTTCACCCACCTGGACGCCACCACGGTGCTGTCCCGGGCCATCTCCGAGCTGGGCATCTACCCGGCCGTGGACCCGCTCGACTCCACGTCGCGGATCATGGACCCCCAGTTCATCGGGGAGCGGCACTACAAGGTCGCCACCCGGGTGCAGGAGATCCTGCAGCGCTACAAGGACCTCCAGGACATCATCGCCATCCTGGGCATGGACGAGCTGACCGAGGAGGACAAGATCATCGTGGCTCGCGCCCGGCGGATCCAGCGTTTCCTGTCGCAGCCGTTCCACGTGGCCGAGACGTTCACAGGCATCCCGGGCAAGTACGTGAAGCTCGACGCCACCATCGAGTCCTTCGAGCGCGTGGCCAACGGCGAGTTCGATCACCTCCCCGAGCAGGCCTTCTACATGAAGGGCGGCATCGAGGACGTGGTGGCCGCCGGCGAGCAGATCGCAAAGGAGTCGTGACGTGGCCGGGAGCTTCCACGTCCGGGTCGTCTCGCCCGAGAAGGTGGTCTACGAGGGCGACGCCATCGCGATGGTGGCGCCGGCGTGGGACGGCCAGGTCGGGATCCTGCCCGGCCATGCCCCCTTCCTGTCGCTGTTGGGAGCGGGGCAGCTCACGGTGGAGGTCCCGGGAGGCGGCAAGAATCGGTACCACGTTGCCGGCGGGATCCTCAAGGTCGAAGGTGGAACCGCCACGGTGCTCACGGAGTACGCCGGAACACAGCCTCCAGCGTCCATGCCGCCCGGCTCCGTCGTCCAGCCCGAGGACGTAGCCGAGGCCGCCGCCCGGGAATACACCTGAGACTCGACCTCCACATCCACACCACGGCCTCGGACGGGGCCTGGTCCCCCGAGAAGGTGGTGGCGGGGGCCGTCGCGGGCGGCCTCGACGTCATCGCCGTCGCGGACCACGACACCACCGCGGCGGTGGCCGCCGCCCAGGCCGCTGCGGCGGGCCGCAGCCTCCAGGTCATCCCGGCCCTCGAGGTGAGCTCCACCTGGCAGGAGAGGGAGATCCACGTCCTCGGGTACTTCGTGGACCCGCTCGCCCCGGCTCTGGTGGCCCACGGGAAGAGGGCGCTCACCGTCCGCCAGGAGCGGATGAGAACCATGGTGGCGCGGCTGTGCGGCGCCGGGCTCCAGGTGGCCTACGAGGACGTGGAGGCCGCGGCGGGGCCCGACCGGGTCAACCTGGGGCGCCCCCACCTGGCCAAGGTCCTCGTCGCCGCCGGCCACGTCTCCTCCGTCCCGGAGGCGTTCAACCGGCTCATCGGAGACCAGCACCCGGCCTTCGTCCCCACGCAGCTTCTCGATCCCTTCGAGGCCGTGGGCCTGATTCTCGACGGAGGGGGCCTCCCGGTCTGGGCGCATCCTCCCGGGGACCTGGTGGATGCC
>JBFYZE010000527.1:0-6982 GCA_041309665.1 Gemmatimonadales bacterium
ACCACCCGCTTCTCGCTGGGCTCGGCTGCGGCGGGACTAGGGATCGGGATCTGGGTGGCGGCCATCTTCGCGCTCATCCCCCTCCTGCAGCTACGCGACGTGCCGCCCCTGCAGGCGCTCCGCCGGGACTTCGAGCCGCCCTCGAGGCGCTACGACCCCCTGCACATCGGCGCCTACGCTGCGCTGGCGGCATCCGTGGTGGCGCTCTGCGTCCTGGAGGCGCCGGAGCCGAGGGTGGGGCTGGGCTTCGCCGGGGCCCTGGCGGTCACCGTCGCCCTCCTCACCGGAGCGGGGTGGGGCTTCACCCGGCTCACGCGCCGCTGGTTCCCCCACCGGGCCTCGTACCCGGTCCGGCAGGGCGTGTCAAACCTCTTCCGCCCCCAGAACCAGACCATCTCGGTGACGCTGGCGCTGGGGTTCGGCGCCTTCATCGTGGGGACGGTGCTCCAGGTGGAGGGGAGCCTCCTCGACGACCTGGACCTCAACTTTGCCGAGGGGCGCCCCAACGTCCTCCTGTTCGACATCCAGAAGGACCAGCTCGAGGGCGTGCAGGCCCTCGTGCCGCCCGGGGCACTGGGCTCCGCGGACCCGGCACCCATCATCCCTTCCCGCATCCTCGCCATCAACGGCGTGGGACGCGACGAGCTGCGCGCCGACACCACGGACGAGGACCGCCCGGAGGGTTGGGCGGTCCGCCGGGAGTACAGGAACACCTACCGCGCGCGCCTCGGTCCGGCGGAGACGCTCGTGGCGGGACGGTGGTGGGACGGTACCCGGGGCTCGGAGGACGCCACCGAGGTGGAAGCGGGCGGCCTGGCCCGCGTGTCCATGGAGCTGGACGTGGCCGAGGACCTCCGCGTCGGGCTCGGCGACACCATCACCTGGGACGTGGCCGGCGTCGAGGTGCCGTCGGTGGTCACCAGCCTCCGGCGGGTGGACTGGGACCGGCTGGAGCCCAACTTCTTCGCCATCTTCGAGCCCGGCACGCTGGACGATGCGCCCCAGAGCATCATCCTCGTCGTGCGCATCCCCGACGCAGAGGCCCGCTCGGCGTTCCAGAGCGACCTGGTGGCGGCGTTCCCCAACGTCTCCGCCCTGGACTTCTCCCGCGTGCAGGAGGCCATCGACGCCATCCTCTCCCAGGTGCGCCAGGCCGTGGCCTTCCTGGGGCTCTTCTGCGCCCTGGCGGGTCTGGTGGTGCTGGTGGGGGCGCTGGCCACCTCCCGGAGCCAACGCATGCGGGAGGGGGCGCTCCTGAAGACGCTGGGCGCCCGGCGGCGTCAGGTGCTGGTCGTGCTCTTTGCCGAGTACCTCGCCTTGGGGACGCTGGCCACCGCCACCGGCCTGGCCCTGGCCGTCGTCGCCTCCGCGGCGCTCTCCCGCTTCGTGTTCGAGGTGGGGTGGGCAGTGCACTGGGCCCCACTCCTGGCCATCTGGGCGGCGGTGGCGGGGATGACGGTCGCGGTTGGGCTCCTGGGAAGCAGGGGCCTGCTCAAGCGCCCGCCCCTCGCGGTGCTCCGCGAGGCTCCCGAGTAGCTCAGCCGGCGAAGGCGGCGAGGCGCTCCCCCGCGTCCCGGAGCGTCTCCACCCGCTTGCAGAACGCGAAGCGCACGAGGGTGGCCCCACCCGCCGGGGTGGCGAAGAAGCTGGAGCCGGGGACGGAGGCCACGCCCACCTCCCTGGCCAGGCGCTTGGCGAACGTGGTGTCGTCCTCCCGGCTCAGGGCGGAGAAGTCCGCCAGCACGTAGTACGCTCCCTCCGGCGCGTGGCAGCCGAACCCCGAGCCGAGGAGCGCGGCAACGAGGACGTCACGGCGCTCGCGGTACGCCTCCGCGATGGAGGCGTAGTAGTCCCGCCCGAGGCCGTCCAGCGCGTCGGCCACCGCCTCCTGGAAGGGCGCGGGCGCCCCCACCGTGAGGAAGTCGTGGACCTTGCGGATGGCGTCGGTGAGGGCTGGAGGCGCCACGATGGTCCCGATCCTCCACCCGGTCACGGAGAACGTCTTGGACGCCCCGCTCACCGTGATGGTCCGCTCCCCCATCCCGTCCAGCGTCGCGAGGGGAATGTGCTGCCCCTCGTACAGGATGTGCTCGTAGATCTCGTCGGTGATGGCCAGGATCCCGTGGGTCCGGCACACCTCCGCCACCGCCTCCAGCTCCTCCCGGTCGAACACGCGTCCTGTCGGGTTGTTGGGGGTGTTGAGGACGATGGCCCGGGTGCGCGGTGTCACAAGGGCGCGGAGGCGATCCGCGTCCAGGCGGTAGTCCGGCGGGTCGAGCCGCAGGAAGACCGGGCGGGCTTCGGAGAGGATGGCGTCGGGGCCGTAGTTCTCGTAGAAGGGCTCCATCACGACGACCTCGTCCCCCGGGTCCACCACCGCCAGCATCACCGCCACCATGGCCTCGGTGGCACCGCAGGTGATCGTGATCTCCCGCTCCCCATCCACCTCCAACCCATACCAGGAACTGTACTTACGTACCAGCGCCTCACGCAGTCGCGGAGCACCCCAGGTGATGGCGTACTGGTTCACGTCGCCGAGCACGGCGCGGCACGCCGCCTCCTTCAGGAGCGCGGGGGCGGGGAAGTCGGGGAAGCCCTGGGCCAGGTTCACCGCGCCGTGCTCCCGGGCCACGCGGGTCATCTCCCGGATCACCGACTCGGTGAAGCCGTGGGTCCTTCGGGCGGTGCGCTGGGTTTCGGAGGTCATGGAAGCCGGGGCTCGGGAAGCGGAAGCCCCCATCATGCCGGCCCGGCATGCCCGGTGCAACGCCCTCGACGGCTTGGCTGGCCCCCCGCCGCCGGGTAGCATTGACATGTGGTCCGTCCGCGTCCCCGCGCCCCAGAGGCAGCCGCCGTGCCCCGTCCGCTTCCCGCCCTCGCCCTGGCCGCAGCCCTCCTCGCCCTCGGAGGGGCGCCGGCCCGCGTCTCCGCCCAGGGCTCTCCCCTGACCGTGGAGGCGCGCCTCGGCGCCGCCGTCCCGGTCTCGTCGTTCGCCGACGGCGATGGGGCGGGGGAGGGCGCGACCGCCGGTGCCGGGTTCGGCGTGGAGGTGACGCTCGGGAGCGGGTGGCGCACATGGTACGCCGGCTTCAGCCAGCTGCGCTTCGGGTGCAGGGACGCCGGGTGCCCCCCCGGCGAGCCCTACGTGGCGACGGGCGTGAACGCCGGGGCTCGCCTGGCGCTCGCCCCGGCCTCACGCGTCATCCCCTGGGTGGCGGTCGGCGTCCTCACCACGCGCGTGGAGTCCCCCGGCGCCGGCTCCAGCCCCGCCGGCATCTCCACGCTGGGGTGGGGCGGGGAGGTGGGCGCCGGCCTCTGGGTCCAGGCCACCCGGTACCTCGCCGTCACGCCGGGCGTACGCCTGGCCAGGGTGGGCACCGAGCTCCCCGGGGGGGCGCGCCTCTCCCTGCGCTACCTGGTCGCCGACCTGGGGCTCGCCCTCACGTTCTGAGCCCCGGCCCCCTCACATGCGGAAGAGGTAGGAGAGCTTCAGGAAGAGCCCCTCCTGCACCGGGTCGAGGCGGTCCAGGCTCAGCGTGCGGCGGCCCTCCATGAGGCGGCTGTACCCGATGTAGAAGACGGTGCCGGGACTGGGCTCGTACTGGACGAGGAACTGGCCCTGGAACTGCCCCGTGGACTCGGCGGCCGCCCGCTCCCCGTCCACCAGCAGGGGACGACCCGTGGTGGGGTCGGTGAGCTCCTCGGTCCGGGCCAGCTCGTACTGCCCCACAGCCCGGGCGAAGACCGACTTGCTGAACTGGTACTGGACGCGCAGCCGGGGGATGTGGACGGTGGAGAAGGGGGTGTCCCGGGTCAGAACCATGGTCCTGGACACGCTGCGCGCGCCGTTGACCACGCCCACGGACGGCCGCTCCACCGTGACCGTGTCGGTGCTGCGCCGGGCGATTTCGGAGTAGGTGTAGTTGAGCTGGACCTGGAGCTCCGCGGTGGGGCGGTACGTCACCTCGGGGGAGAGGCGCACCTCGAAGCCGCGCCGAGCCTCGTCGTAGATGGGCACCTCGCGCAGGAACAACTGCCCGTTCAGGTTGAGCACCGTGTTGATGCGCAGTCGGGGCATCACGCCCCAGGCATTGAGCTTCCCCAGCGCCGGCGGGAGCTGGAACGCGGCCGGGCGCCCTTCCGGGTCCTCCACCTGGTAGTCGTCGTAGTCCCCGGCCTCGAAGCGGAAGTACCCGCGCCGGAACACGAACGACAGCGTGCGGGAGCCGCGGAACGAGAACGTGGGCCACAGCTCGATCTCCGCCTCGAAGGGGCGCTTCCCCGCCCAGAACTCGTCGTGGCGGAAGAAGTTGTTGCTGATCAAGCGGACCCCCGCGCTCTCCAGGAGGGCGCCGGGCTCGCCGAAGCGGGTGAAGGAGACGGTGGCGTTCGCCTCCGTGTCCCCAGTCCGCGTGATGAAGCCCGAGCCCGCGCTGAAGTCGGAAGCAACGTCGGTCAGGTTGGCGTTCCACGAGAAGCCCCGCCCGGAGCGCTGCACGTCCAGGTTGAGCAGCGGCTGGAGCCCGTCGTGCTTCGCCTCGCCATCCTCCCTGCTGAGACTCCCCGCGACCTGGCCGGTGACCGAGTAGCGGCCGCCGAAGACGAGCCGCGCGTCGCCCGCGACCACGCGGTTGAAAGCCCCGGAACCGTTCGTGAGCGTGCGGTCGGTATACAGCAGGCCCACGGTGGAGCCGGCGCCCACGTCGCGGCGGGCGCGCACGAGGTTGAAGACCGCCTTCCCGGTCCCGTCGCCGAGCGTCGTCGGGCTCTCGTCCACGGCCCCGAGGTACCCGACCTGGAAGGCGCCCACCTTGCCGGTGAGCTTGGCGCCCGCGATGGGGTCGGCGATCCGGCGCGTGTACACCAGGCGCGCCGGCGTGTTGAAGATCTCACCCCCCTCCAGGAAGAAGGCCCGCTTCTCCGGGAAGAAGAGGGCGAATCGCTCGTTCACCGAGATCTGCCCCGCGTCCGCCTCCACCTGGGAGAAGTCGGGGTTCACCGTCCCCTCGAGCATCAGGTTCTGCGTCACCCCCACGCGGCCGTTGAAGCCGAAGGCCGCCGTGGGATCGTCGCGCAGGAACACCCCGGACTCGTCGTCCCCCACCCGGGTCCCGGTGAGCACCGGGTTGGCCTCCACCAGGCGCCGGGCACGAAGGTCCTTCAGCCCCACCAGCCGCCCGCTCTGGGCCAGCGTCGACGTGATGTTCTGGGTCAGGGGCGCCCACGATTGCTTGTGGCCGTTGCTGCGGGTCTCCCGCGCCACCTGGATCCCCCAGTCCTGCAGCGGCGCCGAGCGGAATCGGATGGAGATGAAGGGGATCTTCATCTCCGCCGTCCAGCCGTCTCCGGTCAGGTGCCCGTCCGACTCGTAGATGTAGTTGGGATTGAAGTCGATGGAGACCCCGGACCCTCCGCCGCCTCCGCCTCCACCTCCACCGCCACCTCCGCCTCCGCCGCCGCCGCCGCCACCCCCACCGCCACCTCCACCCCCGCCTCCGCGGCGCAGCCCCTCGATCCAGAGCCCGTCGGTCTGCAGGCCCAGGGGGCTCACGTAGAACACGTACGCCTGGCGCTTGTCGTCGAAGGTGTCGAGCATGACCCGGACGTAGTCGTCACCGAACACCGAGCGGTCTCGCTCCGCCAGGCGCGCCATGATCAACTCGGGATGCGTGTCCCACGCGCGCACCCCGAAGTAGATGGCGTCGTCGGTGTAGAAGACCCGGATCTCGGTCCGGTCTTCTGGCACGACCCCCTCGATCGGCTCGAACTCGGTGAACCCGGAGAGCACCGCAGCCTGCTGCCACTCCGGCTCGTCCAGGTTCCCGTCCACGCGGATCGCCGTCTCCGCCAACTTCGGCGCCCTCACCTCCAGCTGCCCGTCCTTCCCGCTGAACACGAGGGAATCGCTCGGAGCGCCGAGGATCGCGAGAAGCCCGAGAAGGCTGAGCATGCGCTGGGTCACAGGGGTTGGAGAGAACGCCGACGGATGACGACACCCGGGCCCGGCCGAGTGCTGCCGGACGCTGTACGGCCTCCCAGGGCGCCCCTAGACTACGCGGGCCAGCCTTCCCCGCAACCCCGGACATCCATGAACGACCTCCTGCGCTCCTGCGCCTCCCTCCTCGCCCTGGCCACCGTCTCCTGTGCCCCCACCGAGCAGGCACGGGCCGTCGACCCCGCCGCCCTGGCGGCCGGAGTGGATTCCCTCGTGACTGCGTCCGGCGCCGAAGTGGGCGTGTACTACAGGAGCCTGGCCCCGGGCGGAGACTCCCTCGCGCTCCATGCCGACCTGCGCATGCACGCCGCCAGCACCATGAAGGTCCCCGTGATGATGCGGCTCTTCCTGGACGAGGCCGAGGGGCTCCGCTCCCTGGCCGACTCGGTCGCGATCACGCGGACCTTCCGCTCCATCGTGGACGGGTCCGACTTCGAGCTCCCGATGGATTCGGACTCGGACACGACCTACTACGGGCGCGTGGGCGAGCGCGTCCCGATGCGCGACCTGGTGGACCGCATGATCACCTGGTCGAGCAACCTGGCCACCAACATCGTCATCCAGGAGGCGAACGCCGAGCGGGTCACCGCCATGCTCCGGGAGATGGGCGCCGACTCCATGGAGGTGCTCCGCGGCGTGGAGGACACCAAGGCCTTCCAGGCGGGGCTCTCCAACACGACCACAGCCCGGGACCTGGGCGTGGTGATGGCCCAGGTCGCCCAGGGCGAGCGCTTCTCCCCGGAGCAGCGCTCCGAGATGCTGGCCATCCTGGAGCGACAGCACTTCCGTGAGAACATTCCCGCCGGACTCCCGGAGGGGACCCGGGTGGCCAACAAGACCGGCTGGATCACCGGTCACACCCACGACGCCGCCGTGGTCTTCCCCGAGGGTGCGCCTCCGTACGTGATGGCGGTGATGGTGCGCGGCATCGAGGAGCAGGAGCGCGCCGCGGCGCTCGCAGCCGCCGTCTCCCGCCGGGTCTGGGAG
>JBFYZE010000528.1:0-2727 GCA_041309665.1 Gemmatimonadales bacterium
GGCTGGTTCTACAGAGGTCTACTCGTCAGAGGGCTCGACGAGCCACACGTACTGGCTCTCTCGGATCAACGCCAAACCCAGCTTCGGTGCGCCCCAGCGTCGAACCACTAGCCCGACCTATTCGGTGCGCCGCGAGGGCGCGGAGGATCCAGCAGGTGCAAGTCCTGCCCGAGGAGTGGTCGGTTCACCTCGGAAGCTACCTGGGCGGCTCGGGCCGGCAACGGTCCGGGTCGAAGCCCCGGGGACAGCGGCTCGCCTTGGGCGGGTCAGCGAACCGACGGGCCGTAACGCGAGTGAACCCTGAGCAGGCCTCGAAAGTCCAGTCGTGGAGGCCGACCCGCCCGAATAACGGGGAAGGCCGACGGAACGTGGGGAAGCAGCCGATACAAGCACCTACGTTCCTCCACCGGGGTAGTGGGGACGGCACGTCGGGAAGGACCTCCGGGCAACGCGGGAGGCCCGGTCCAGTGGGGGAGTCGCGTCCCCGACGCCGCCTGGGGCGGCGCACGGACCGGGCGTCGGAGAGGGCTGTAGTACCGACGAACCCGGGCAATGCCGGAGGAGGGAAGGGCCCTCACTTCTGGTTGCTTCCCAAGGGGGCAAGGATCGGGGGATTGGCGTGAGCCTGAAGACCCCCGAGAGGATCCGGCGCCTTCAGCGGAAGCTGTACGTGGCAGCGAAGGAGGACCCCGCACGACGCTTCCACCAACTCTACGACAAGATTCTGCGGCCGGACATCCTGGCCCACGCCTACCGGCTCGCGAAGAGCAACGGCGGGGCGTCGGGCGTCGATGGGATGACCTTCGCTGGAATCGAGGCGCGGGGCGTGGAGGCGTTCCTGACGGGGCTTGGAAGGGAGTTGCGGGAAGGGACGTTTCGTCCGGACCCGGTCAAGCGGGTCTTGATTCCCAAGCCTGGTGGGGGAGAACGGCCGCTCGGGATCCCGACCATTCGGGACCGGGTGGTGCAGACCGCTGCCAAGCTCGTGTTGGAGCCCATCTTCGAAGCGGGTCTCGAGGACAGTGCCTACGGCTACCGGCCGGGCCGCACGGCTCAGCAGGCGGTCGAGGTCGTCCATCGGGCGGTGTGTGAAGGGTACCGGGACGTCGTGGACGCGGACCTGTCGAAGTACTTCGATACGATTCCGCATGACCAACTGATGAAGTCGGTGGCTCGCCGTGTGGTGGACCGCCGGATGCTGAAGCTGGTCAAGTCCTGGCTCAAGGCTCCGGTGCAGGTGAGCGTGGAAGGCGGCAAGGTGCGGATGGAGGGTGGCAAGGGCACGAAGCGGGGCACTCCGCAAGGGGGGGTCCTGAGCCCGTTGCTGGCCAACATCTACATGAACCGCTTCCTCCGCCACTGGCGGCAACGGGGTCGAGGGGAGGCCTATCAGGCGCGTGTGGTCAACTACGCCGACGACTTCGTGATCCTCAGCCGCCGCAAGGCGGCGGAGGCCCTGGAGTGGACGCGTGGGGTGATGCGAGCGCTGGGGCTGACCCTCAACGAGCAGAAGACGTGCCTGCGGGACGCGAACCGGGAAGCGTTCAACTTCCTGGGCTACACGTTCGGGCCCGAGCGCTACCGCAAGGACGGCCATTGGTATCTGGCCGCGAAACCGTCCCAGAAGGCCATCCGCCGCCTCCGGCAGCGGGTGCGCGGACTGCTGCACCCGGGCAATCAGGATCCGTGGTCGAAGGTATCGTGCGATCTGAACCGCATCCTGCGGGGATGGGCGGGATACTTCCGCCTGGGGACGCGCTTTCTGGCCTACCGGGCCTTGGACCGTCACGTCTACGACCGCGTACGCCACTTCCTGAGACGACGCCACAAGGTGCCGACGCGCGGCACCCGCCCGTTCTCCCATGAGCGGGTGTACGGGGAGCTTGGGGTCTTTCGGCTCCAAGCGCTCCTGGGCTGAGGCCTCCGTGGGCCACCACGCAGAACACCAGTCGGAGAGCCGGATGCGGGAAATCCGCACGTCCGGTTCGATGAGCGGGGACGGGAGACGGAACCTGGCCGGCGGGATTGAGACACCTCCCCAACGGGGGGCCTAACAGACACTCCCCCACCTACCCGGTCACCGCGCCCGTCCTCGACTCTACTGAAGCGCGCGTCGTCCACAGCACAAGTGACTAACCGCCAAGCACTTGGCGTCGCTGGCGGTCCTCGCCTTACGATGGCAGGCTGTCCTGGCGAGCGGCCCGGGCCCGAGGTCAAGGCGGGACGAGGAGGCGACCCCGCGGTGGGTCGCCGACGAGGAGCAACGCGGAGATCGGGCCCGCGACGCCGCCAGGACCGCGCGATTCAACGTCAGTTCACGAATAGGTCGGGCTAGGATCGCGTCGCGGCGAGCGACGGCCGCGCCGAGGTTCCGATGGACGCGATCCTCCCCGTGCTGCAGGGACTCACCCCCTTCGCGGGCCTCTCCGCGGCGATCCTGGCGCGGCTGGCCCAGGCCGCCCGGCCGCGCACGCTATCCCCCGGCGAGACGCTCTTCCCCCAGGGCGCCCCGCGCGTAGCCCTCTACGTGATCGCGGAGGGCCAGGTGGAGGTCTCGCGCAGCCACCAGGGCCAGGTCGAGGTCCTGGTGGTCCTGGGGGCGGGCGAGATGCTGGGCGAGGGGGTGCTCTTCTCGGACGCCCCGACCTCCACCTCGGCCTCGGCGGTGGGCCACGTGTCCCTGATCGAGATGCCACGCGAGGCGCTGCGCCAGGCCCTGGTCCAGGA
>JBFYZE010000529.1:0-16019 GCA_041309665.1 Gemmatimonadales bacterium
CCAGGCGCTGCACCGCCACGTACTGCACCTTGGCGCCGTCCATGGCGAAGACCTCCACCGCCGAGGAGGTGAGGGTCTGGGTGGCGAAGTCGTCGGAGAGGACCTCATCCACGAACGACACCTGGGTGGCGGTCTCTGCGACGATGAGCGTACGCGAGAAGTACGCCACGCCGGATTCGCTGTACCAGCGGGTGACCCGCACCGGCTGGTCGAGGTGCACCCCCTTTGGGACGTGGAGGAAGATCCCGTCGTTCCAGAGCGCAGCGTTGAGCGCGGCGAACTTCCCCTCCTCGGCGGGCACGGCGTCGGTGGCGAGGTACTTCCGCACGAGCGCCTCGTGCTTCTCCACGGCCTCGTGGAGGGACATGAGCACGACGCCCTTGGACGCCAGCTCGGCCGCAACGTCGGCATGCACCACGCGCCCGTCGATGATGACCAGGTGCCCGGAGGCCTCCCGGTCCTGGGCCATGGCCTCGCGCAGGCGCAGGGGCCAGGAGGTGAAGTCGTCGCGGGCGGCGGGGGTGGTGCAGCAGGTGAGGGCGCCCAGGTCCAGCTTCCTGCGCAGGTCGGTATAGCGCCACTCCTCCGACCGCGTCGTGGGCATGGGCGTGCGCTCGTAGACGTTCCAGGCGTGGGCCCGGCGCTCGCGGAGCCACTCCGGCTCGGCGGTGCCCAACCTCCCGACTGCTGCGGCGTTGAAGGCGTCGGTGACGCCGTCCTTCATGATCGCGGTGGTCATCCGACGGATCCTTCCATCTCCAGCTCGATGAGCCGGTTGAGTTCGACCGCGTACTCCAGGGGGAGCTCCTTGGCGATGGGCTCGATGAAGCCGCGCACGATCATGGCCATGGCCTCGTCCTCGCGGATGCCCCGGCTCGTCAGGTAGAAGAGCTGCTCCTCACCGATCTTGGAGACCGAGGCTTCGTGACCGACGTTGGCGTCGTTCTCCTCGATCTCGATGTACGGGTAGGTGTCGGTGCGCGACGTGTCGTTGATGAGAAGTGCGTCGCACTCGACGTTGGAGCGGGCGTGGTGCGCACCCTGGTGCACCTTCAGGAGGCCGCGGTACGTCGCGCGCCCGGTCCCCTTGGAAATGGACTTGGACACGATGGACGACGTGGTGCGGGGGGCGACGTGCACCACCTTGCCGCCGGTGTCCTGGTGCTGGCCGTTCCCGGCGTACGCGATGGAGAGGATCTCGCCGTGGGCTCCCTCGCCCACCAGATAACACGACGGGTACTTCATGGTGAGCTTGGAGCCCAGGTTCCCGTCCAGCCACTCCATGTGCCCGCCCTCGTGCACCACGGCCCGCTGGGTGACGAGGTTGTACATGTTGTTCGACCAGTTCTGGATGGTCGTGTAGCGGAACCGGGCGTTCTTCTTCACCACGATCTCGATCACGCCCGAGTGGAACGACTCGGTGCTGTACACCGGCGCCGTGCACCCCTCGATGTAGTGGGCGTTGGCGCCTTCGTCCACGATGATGAGCGTGCGCTCGAACTGCCCCATCCGCTCCTGGTTGACGCGGAAGTACGCCTGGAGCGGCGTGTCGAGCTTCACGTTCTTCGGGATGTAGACAAAGGACCCACCCGACCACACCGCCGAGTTCATGGCGGCGAACTTGTTGTCGTGGGTGGGGATGATGGTGGAGAAGTGCTCCCGGAAGAGGTCGGGGTGCTTCCGGAGCCCGTCCTCGATGGAGTCGAAGATGACCCCCTTGTCCTCCCACTCCTTCTTGAGGGAGTGGTATACCATCTCCGACTCGTACTGGGCGCCGACGCCCGCCAGGATCTTACGCTCGGCCTCGGGGATCCCGAGCTTCTCGAACGTGTCCTTGATCTCCTGGGGGACCTCGTCCCACGTGTGCCCCATGCGGTCCTGCGGGCGCACGTAGAAGTGGATCTCGTCGAGCACGGCTTCCAATCCGCTCAGGTCGCCGCCCCAGATGGGCATGGGCTTCGATTCGTATACCTTGAGCGCCTTCAGGCGGAACTCGAGCATCCACTCGGGCTCGCCCTTGTGGGCGGAGATCTGACGGACGACCTCCTCGCTCAGCCCCTTCTTCGCCTCGAAGACGGGCTTCCCTTCGGTCACGAAGTTGAACTTGTACTCGTCCAGCCCGAGGTCGTGGATGGTCTCGTTCTGCGGCATGTCGCCCCCCTACGGCTTCGCCGGGGCGGCGGTGGCGGCCTCGAGCTCCTGCCATGCCCGATAGCCGTCGCGCTCGAGCTCCAGCGCGACCTCCGGGCCACCGGACTGCACGATCCGCCCCTGCACCATGACGTGGACGTGGTGGGGCTTGATGTAGTCCAGGAGGCGCTGGTAGTGCGTGATGAGCATGACGCACATCTCGGGGTCCGCTTCCAACAGCTTGTTCACGCCGCCCGCCACGATCTTGAGGGCGTCGATGTCGAGCCCCGAATCCGTCTCGTCCATGAGGGCCAGCGTCGGCTTCAGCACGGCCATCTGGAGGATCTCGTTGCGCTTCTTCTCGCCGCCCGAGAATCCGGCGTTGACGTAGCGCTCGGCGAAGGACGGGTCCATCTCCAGCAGCTGCATCCGCTCGGTCAGCATCTCGGCGAAGTCGAAGATGTCCAACTCCGCGCCCTCGGGGAGGTGGGACTGCACCGCGGTGCGCAGGAAGTTCGCGATGGACACCCCCGGGATCTCCACCGGGTACTGGAACGCGAGGAAGATCCCCGCCCGGGACCGTTCGTGGGCCTCCAGAGCAAGGAGGTCTTGCCCCCGGAAGGTCACCGTGCCGCCCGTGACCTCGTAGGCGGGATGGCCGGCGAGGGCCTTGGCCAGCGTGCTCTTTCCGGACCCGTTGGGGCCCATGATGGCGTGGATCTCACCCTTGCCGAGTTCCAGGTCCACACCGTGCAGGATCTCGATGTCCTCTTCGGCCACCTTGGCGTGGAGTCCGCTGATCTTCAGAATGGGGGCGTCGCTCATCGGGTCCTCGGGGGGGTGATCAGGGCGGCGGGAGCTAATCAAGAATGATTCTCGGTCTCAAAACCTAGACTTTCCCTCGGCGCAAGGCAAGTGGAACCCAGGCCAGGAACGAAGCCGGCAGAGGGCGCCGGGCCCCACCGAAACGAAGGGTCGTCAGGTACCCCGACCCCCGATGTTGGGTCCCTTGGCGACCGCCCCTGGCTGGTGCTGGGAGGGGGTGCCCTGAAGGGGCTGGCGCACATCGGCGTCTGGAGGGCGCTTGGCGAAGCCGGCGTGCAGGTTGCGGGGATCGTGGGCACGAGCATCGGGGCCCTGGTGGGGGCCTTGGCAGCGACCGGCGCGCACTGGAAGGATATGCGCACCCTCGCCCGGGCGTTGCAGCGCGCCGACATCGTGCGGGTGAACCGCCGCGCCGTGCTGGTCAACGGGATTCGCCAGACCAGCGTCTTGAGGGGCGACACGCTCCGGGACTACCTCGACGGGATCCTCCCCGCCTCCGGTTGGGACGCCATGAGGCTTCCTCTGCTGGTGAACGCGGTGGACCTGGCCACGGGGAAGACCGAGTGGTTCGGGGCTGGAGCCCGCACCGACGTGCCGCTGGTGGAGGCCCTGTACGCCTCGGCCGCGCTCCCGGTCCTCTACCCCCCCGCCGAGATCGGTGGACGCTTCTTCGTCGACGGGGGGACCCAGCAACCCTTGGGCCTCGTCCGGGCGGCCGAGGAGGGCGCCACGGGGATCCTGGGGATCGATGTCGGCTCCGGCGAGGAGGCGGACGCGGAGCAGATCCTCCGCCAGGGGATTCCTGCGGTTCACCAGCGCATCCTCTCGATCGTGACGCACCGCCTCCGCCGGGAGCTGGTGGACAGCTGGCAGGGCCCGCCGCTCCTGTACGTGCGGCCCCGCCTCGACGGCTACGGCGGATTCGATTTCCAGCACATCGAGTACTTCGTGGAGGAGGGGTACCGGGCCACGTCGGTGGCGCTGGGCCCCTGAGGGGCCAAGCCAGCGGCCCCGCCCGGCCGAAGCCGGACGGGGCCGGGGCGCGCCCGCGAGGAGGGGTCGGGGGGCTCGCGGGGCCCGTCGTCTATCCGATGCGGGTCACTTCGGGGGGATGGAATCTGCCGGGGCTCCGAACCCCCAGCCTCCGCCGGGACCGCGGCGCATCAGCGCCCGGCCGCCCCTGGGGCCCACGGCTCCGGGGGCCCACCGCTGCTGCATGCCCTGCATGCCCGGGCCGGAGCCCCCGCGCATGGCTGGCTGGCGCCCGGGACCGGCCCACGCGCCGGGACCGAAGCCTGCACCGCCTCGAAGGGCGCTCTGCCGTCCCATCCGGAACGCGCGGCCCTGCTGGGCCCAATCCTGCAACTCTTCCTTCTGGGCGTCGTTGAGGATGCCCTCGACCCGCGCCCGCTGTGCCTCCCGCATGGCCGCGGCGACCTGACGCCGGGCCTCGACCTGCTCGCGCAGCGCGGCGGGCTTCTCCTGTCCCGAGCGCACCTTCGACCTGAGCTCGGCCACCTGGGCCTGGTGCTCGGTCCGGCGCTGCACCGCCTCCTGGCGGATCTGGTCGAGCTGCTTCACCTGGTCGTCGGTGAGCTCGAGACGCTCCTTCTGGTTGAGGATCATCTCAACCCCTCCCCCCCGGAGTGCCGGGCCCATGGCGCGCTGACCGCGCAGGCCCGCCTGTGCGTCCAACTGCGCCGGGGCGAGGGCCACCAGTGCGGCAAGCAGGGCCGCGCCACCCATCGTCCGCTTCATCGTCGTGCTCCTTGTGTTGTTTCCACCGTGCTCCGCCGGGAGGTCCATCCACCCGGCTCTGAGGAATGGATGCGGCTCCCGTGCGGAGTGTTAAACGCCCTGTCGGCCGGGGGTGTTCGAAACGGTGGGCCGATCCCGGGTCAATCCCCCACCAGCGCCGCACGCATGGTCCGGGACCAATCGGCCAGGCTCACCTTCAGGTAGCGCGCCTCCTCGGCGGCCCGCCGGGAGATGGGCCCCTCGGCGGTGGGCTCCACGAGGACGTGGGCGAAGGTGGGCCCCGGGGCGCGCAGGAGGTCGGGGACCGCCTGCTCCCAGGCCGCGGGATCATCGAAGCCGAAGACCCGCGAGAACCCGGCCCCCCTGGCGAGGGCGCCGAAGTCCACCCTCCCCCTCCCGGGGATGGGCTGGTGGCCCGTGATCTCGTACGAGCCGTTCACCACGACCACGAGGAGGTAGTTGGTGACGCCGGATCCCACCACGGTCGCGAGCGTGCCCAGGGTCATGAGCATGCTCCCGTCGCCGTTGAGGCACACGACGCGGCGGTCGGGCCGGGCCAGAGCGATGCCGAGGGCGAGGTCCGCGGTGTGGCCCATGGCCGAGTCGGCGGAGGCGAAGTCCAGGTCGTGGCTGGAGAGCCGACCCCAGGGGCGGGTGACGCTCATGGTGGTGACCACCACCTCGTCGGTGCGGTGGGCGGCCAGGGGCTCGAGGAGCTGAGCGCGGGTGAGCATGGTCAGGCGAGCTCCGCGGTGAGGAGGAGGGCGCGGGGGTGGTCGACCGCACGGGTCTCGACGACGAGGCGGGCCATGGCCGCTCCGGGATCTCCACCCTGCTTGCACGTCCCGTAGGGGATGCCCCACGCGTCCAGCGTGGGCTCGGTCATGAACGCCACCGAGTCCAGGTCGGCGCGGGTGAGGAGCTCGGGGGTACGCGGCGTATCCGGGCCCATCCCGGCGGCCTCCATCTTCGCATAGCCTCGTCCGGTGACCACGAAGGGCACGGGTGCGCCCATGCGCACGGCGGTCCCCCGGAGCGCATCCCCGGACTCCAGGAAGCCGGTGTTCTGGACCACGACGAGGGGCGTGGCCCCGCCCAGCCAGAGCCCGGATGCGATCGCGAAGGCCTCGCCCTCGCGGGTCACCGCCACGAGGCGGATCCCGGGGTGTCCCTGCAGCGCGTCGAAGAGGGGGGCGGAGGTGTTGTCGGGGACGCCGAGCACGTGGGTGACGCCGGCGCCCTCCAGGGCCCGGAGGACGGCGAGGGTGACCGGGGACGTGGGCTTCTTCATGGGCTCGCGGACGTATGCCGGGTTGGATGGGAAGAGCGGTTAGGCTTCGATGACGAGGGCCACGACGCGCCCGGGGCCGTGCACGCCCCGGACCAGGACCTGGCCGATGTCGGCGGACTTGCTGGGCCCCGAGTGCAGACCCAACGCCGCGGGGAGAGAGGGGCGCAAGGAGGTCAGCGCGCCGGCCAGCGTGAGACGGATCGAGGACGCCCACACGACCACGAGGTGCGTGGGGGGGAGGAGTTGCGTGAGCCGTCCGTCCGCGGAATCAAGGAGGAGCGATCCGGTCTCGGCGACGGCGCCCAGCGCCATGGAGATCCCCAGCTCGGCGGTCTCCGGCGGGGCGGAGGGCCGCGTGGTGGGGACAAGTGACGGCGGCACGGTGGCGCCCACCGCCACGGATCCGAACGTGGTGGAGAAGTCAATCGCCCACGCTGCCGCGGTGGCCTCGTCGGCGACGCGCGCCACTTCCCCGCCGGCGCGGCGGAAGAGGATGCAGAACCCCTCCACTGGGTCTCCGGCGGGCGGCTCGGGGCGCGGCCCGCGGAAGGCGCCGGGGTGGGGCGCCCGGTCTCTTTCCTCCAGGGCGGCCCGGACGCGGGCGAGGATGCGCTCCCGGGCGCTCACCGGATCCCCTCCTTCCAGAGGGTGCGGAAGGACCTGGGGCTGAGCTCCGGAGGCGTCCGCTCTCCTGCCCATCCACCCAGCACGGGGAGGGCGCGCCCGCCCGCCTCCCACGGGACCCAGCGCAGGAGCGCTCCGGCGGAGGCGAACGCGCCGGCGTGCTCCGCCGCCGTGGCGTACCCCTTCATGCCCAGGCGCTCCGCGATGGAAACGAGCCCTGCCTCCACCGCCCGCTCCCGCCAGTAGAGGAGGAGCTCGGGAATGGGAATGCGCACCGGGCAGACGTCGGCGCACGCGCCGCACAGGGTCGAGGCGAAGGGGAGGGGCATCGCTTCGTTCAGCCCCAGGAGCCCCGGAGCCAGGATGGCGCCGATCGGCCCCGAGTAGGTGAAGCCGTAGGAGTGACCCCCGGTCTGGCGGTACACCGGACAGATGTTCGCGCACGCACCGCAACGCACGCAGCGCAGCGTCTCCCACGCCACGTCGTCCGAGAGGAGGCGGGTGCGCCCGTTGTCCACGAAGACGACGTGGAGCGCCTCGGGCCCGTCGGGGTCGCGCTGCCTGCGCGGGCCGTGGATGAGGGACACGTAGTTGCCGATGACCTGGCCGGTGGCGCTCCGCGACGTGAGCTGGAGGAAGCCCGAGAGGTCCTCGAGGCGAGGCACGACCTTCTCGATCCCCACGAGCGCGACGTGGACGCGCGGCGCCGAGGTGCTCAAGCGGATGTTCCCTTCGTTCTCGATGAGGGCGAGCGTGCCGGTGTCCGCCGCCAGGAAGTTGGCGCCGGAGATCCCCAGATCCGCGGCGAGGAAGTCCGCCCGGAGCGCCGCGCGCGCGGCTGCGGCCAGGGACTCCGGAGAGGCGTCGGCAGCGGTTCCGAAGCGCTCGGTGAAGAGGCGCCGGCAGTCGTCCAGGCCGAGGTGGATGGCGGGGGCGATGATGTGGCTGGGAGGCTGCCCCAGGAGCTGGATGATGTACTCGCCGAGGTCCGTCTCCCGGACCTGGATCCCCCGAGCCTCCAGGTGCCGGTTGAGGCCCAGCTCCTCGGTGAGCATGCTCTTGGCCTTCACGATCCGCCGCACGCCGTAGCGCGTGACAAGGCGCCCCACGATGTCGAGGGCCTCGGCGGCGTTCTCGGCCCAGTGGACCTGGGCGCCGTTGCCCTGGAGACGGGCCTCGGCCTCTTCCAGGTAGCGGTCGAGGTGCGTGAGGACGTGGCGCTTCACGTCCCTGGCCCAGTCGCGCCACGCATCGGCGTCGATCTCCCGCCAGGCCGCGGCTCGGTTCCCGTCGAAGTTGCGCGTGGCCGCCGTGACCGAAGCGCGCATGTCCTGGTGCTCCCGGATGGCGCTGGATGCAGCCGCGACGTACCCGCCGGGACGATGGACGCTCACGATGACGCCTCCCAGAGCACGGAGGCGAGGTGCCGGAAGGGGATGGCGAGCCCTCTCCGTCCCGCCCGCCCCGACAGCTGCATGAGGCACCCTCCGTCGGCAGAGGTGACCCAGTCCACCGCAGGGAGGGTGTCCAGCTTCCGGTCGGCCATTCCCGCGGACACCACGGGGAGCTTCACGCTGAAGAGACCGCCGAATCCGCAGCACTCCTCGGCGGCTTCCCAGGGGGCCACGCTCGCGCCCGCGTTCGCCAGGAGGGCGAGGGGCTCGTCGTGCACCCGGAGCTCCCGGAGCGCATGGCATCCGTGATGGTACGCCACGACACGGCCCTCCAACCCACGGCCCAGCTCGGTCACTCCCAGGACGCGCACGACGAACTGGGAGAGCTCCCAGGTCCGCGCTGCCAGGTCCCTGGCCTCCGGCTCGCCCAGCAGCTTGGGGAAGTGGGTGCGCAGCATCCCGGCGCAGGAGCCCGACGGGAGGACCACGTGGTCGGCGTGGCGGAAGGTGCGGAGGGTGTGGCGCGCCATGCGCCGCGCTTCGGCCACGTGCCCCGCGTTGAGGGCGGGCTGACCGCAGCAGGTCTGCGCCGCCGGGAAGTCCACCTCCACGCCCAGCCGGCGGAGGAGTCTCACCGCGTCGGCGCACGCGTCGGCGTACAGCCGGTCGGCCAGGCAGGTGGCGAAGAGGGCGACGCGCATGGTCAGGAGGGCCCCGCGCCGGGGGGTGTGGGTGGCGGAGGATAGTCGGGGATCACGACCTCGAACACGATCTCACGCTGGGTGCGGAGCACCGGCCTGAAGAGCTCCTGGTCCTCGAGGAAACGGGTCAGCTTGGGGTTCCTGGCAGGCTCCAGCACGACCCATCGGGCGTCGAAATGGTGCCGGATGGCGGACCAGGTCGCGGTGGCCTCGCCCTCGTAGCAGGGGAAGGCGTCGCACGTGTACTCGGTGGTGGCGTCCGCCGACAGGAAGAAGTACTCCCAGTAGAGCCCGGGATCGTGCGCGTACTGGAAGATGGGGTCCATTCCCCCCAGGTACCGGCTCACGCGGTTGCGAGCGAAGAGGGGCCCGAAGTTGTCCCAGTGAGCGTGGAAGACCACGTCGCCGGCGTCGCCGTTGGCGGCGAGCCAGGCCGCGACCTCGGCCAGGCGGTCGGGCGGCTCGGCCACGAAGCGCGCGTTGAGCTGGTGTCGGTGGGCGCCCCAGGCGAGGTGTGCGACGAGGAGGAGCGCCAGGGTCGGCACCACCCGCCGGCGCGCGCCCGCGGGCACCAGATGGGTCCAGGCCAGGGGCAGGAGCAGAAACCCGAAGGCCGTGAATTCCACCAGGGCGCGCCTCGCCGACGCCAGGGTCAGGGCGAGAAAGACCCCCGCGACGAGCACCGTCGCCACCGTCACGCGCCTCTCGGGCAAGGGAACGGGAGGTGTGTTCCGGTCGCCCTCGGCCGCTCCGCGCCACCCCCACGCTGCCACAAGGGCCAAAGCCCATACCAGCAGGAACGACCAGGAGGAGCGCACCAGCTCGAGGACGGGGAGGGGCTGGAGCTCCGTGGCGAAGAGGAGGGGACGGTCGGACCCCTTCACCGCGAAGAGCTGCACGATCTGGATCCAGGCGAGCTCCGCGGTGGCGAACGGGTGAGGGCGGAGGAAGGCACCAAGCAGGGTACCCGCAAGGACCGCGCCCGAGGCGAGCAGGAGCGGCACGCCCGGGTCGGCGGGCTCCGGCGTTCCGCCCGCGGGGGACGATGCCGGCACGAGGGTGCGGGAGATTGCGTACGCCGCGACGATGCCGGGGGCCATCCAGAACAGGCTCACGTGCAGCCAGGTCATGGCGGCCGAGATGAGGACGAGCTGCCACCAGCGCCCCCGCACCAGGAAGGAGAGCAGCAGGAGCGCCAGCGCCAGGGAGAGCACGTGGGGCCGCACCATGAGGTAGCGGTAGAGCACGTTGGGAGAGGCCACCAGGAAGAGCGCCGTCCACCACCCTGCGCCCCGGACGGCGTGGCGGCGGAGCACCCACCAGACCACCGCCGCCAGGAACGACGTGCACACGAGCGCGGCGGCGCGGATGCCGTCCACCAGTTCGAGCGAGCCCGCGAACGGCAGGAGGACCATGTGGAAGCCCCACCAGAGATCGCCACCCAGGTCCCCGATGGCCGACGTGGTGGCCCAGGGGAACGCCGTGTCGAAGAGGCCGTTGGCCGCGTAGTGGGCGGCGTGGCCCAGGTGGTAGAACGAGTCGGCGTCGGCGACGAACGGAGCGAGCGAGCCGTGGGCCAGCACCACCACGGCGAGCACGACGGCCGCTTGGAGCCTTACGAGACCGGCCGCTTCCCCAGCCACCGTTGCCACCATTGCATGGATGCCCAGTACCGGTGGAGGGTGCGCCAGGGCGTCCAACCGCCGTGGTAGGACTCCGGATAGCGGATCATCCGGGCGGGCACGCCCTGCTTCTGGAGCGCCGTGTACATCTGCTCGGCCTCCTCGATGGGGACCCGGTGGTCGGACTCGCCGTGCACGAAGAGCGTCGGCGTGCGCACGCCCTTGGCGAACACGATGGGCGAAGAGGCCAGGAGGTTCTTCAGCCCATCCTCCTCCCACGGGGTGCCGAAGAACTCGCTCTCCTTCGTGCGGGGAATGTCCGCGGTGCCGTAGTCGCTCATCCAGTTCGAGATGCCGGCGCCCGCCACGGCGGCGGCGAAGCGGCTCGTCTGCGTGATGATCCAGTTGGTCATGTACCCGCCGTAGGAGTACCCGGTCACCCCCAGGCGCTCCGGATCCACCGGGTAGTTGGCCAGCACGTGGTCCACGCCTGCCATGACGTCGTCGTAGTCCTCGTCACCCCAGCTTCCCCAGGTGCCCCAGAGGAAGTCCTCGCCGTACCCGGTGGAGCCGCGCGGGTTGGTGTAGAGGACGTAGTGGCCGGCCGCGGCCTGGAGGTGGCGTTCGAAGGAGAACTCGTTGCCGTACGAGCCGTGCGGACCTCCGTGGATGTTGAGGAGGAGGGGCCAGGTGTTGGCGCCTTCCACGGCCGCACCTGCGGCGGGTCGCTGTCCCGCGGGCGGGATCAACCAGCCCTCGACCTCGGTGCCGTCGGGGCTCCGGAAGACGAGCCGGTCGGGAGCGGGGAGGTCGAGCGCCGCCAGGAGCCCGGCGTTGAGCTCGGTGAGCCGGCGCTCGGTGCTGCGGGGATCCCCCGTCGAGGCCACGAACACGTTCCCCGGGTCCACGGCGCTCTGCGCGGCGTAGGCCACCGTGGCGAAGTCGGCGGAGAGGGAGACCGAGCCCACGCGCCGGTCCCCTGTGATGACGGGCTCGGCGGCACCTCCAGCGGCAGCGAGGCGGAAGAGGTGGGTGGAGCCCCCGGTCTGCGCGGTGAACCAGATCCAGCGGCCGTCGGGGCTCCACCACGGATCGCCGGGGATGAGGTCGAAGTCCTCGGTTAGGTTCCGCCGTTCAGAGCCGTCCGCAGAGAAGACCCAGAGATCCACGGGTGAGCCGCGCCCCCACCGCTCCCGGATGACCACGTCGAGCCCGGTGGCTCCCCGCGCCACGAGGCGGCGCCCGTCGGGAGACCAGGAAACGGCGCTGTAGTCCATCTCGTCGTCGGTGAGGCGGGTCACCGCGCCGTCCAGCGTCACCACCCAGAGGTCCGAGCGCTCGTAGGTGTGCTCGTCGCGCTCGTGGGTGTCGGCGATGAAGGCCAGCGCCCCGCCGTCCGGGCGCCAGGCCGGGCTGCGCGCATCCACGTCCAGGTTCGTGAGCTGGCGCGCCTCGCCCCCCTCACGGGGCAGGACGAAGATCTGGTCGGGAGGGGTGCTCCAGGGATCGCGGGGGTCGGGCAGGTACCCGCGCTGGTCGTAGCGGTACCCCATCCAGTCGAACGCCCGGCCGTCGAAACGCTCCACGATCTTCCGCTCGGCCTCGGTGGCGGGGGTGGGAGGCTGAGGGCGCGGGCCGGCGGGGGGGACGGGCCTCGTGAACGCGATCCACCCGTTCGTGGGATCGAAGAGCGGGGTCCCTCCCAGGCCCGGGATGCGGAACGCCTCCCCCGGGGCGTCCATGCGCAGGACCCAGGTGGTGCCCCGGTCCTCGTCTCCGGCCACCGCGCGCCGCGATGAGAACGCGAGCAGTCGGCCGTCGGGGCTCCACCGGGGGGTGCCGGCCTCGGTGGCTGGGCTGGTGAGGCGGAAGGGGGGCGCCTTCCCGGACGTGTCGGCCAGCCAGAGTTCCGCGTGGGTCCGGTTCTCCGCCTCGAGGGTGGTCGTGCGGACGAACACCAAGCGCCGCCCGTCGGGAGAAAGGGCAACCTGCCCCGGCGACTCGATGCGGTAATAGTCCTCGTAGGAGAGGGGACGCCGGGCCTGGGCGGCGCCAGGTTCCGGAAGGAGAGCGAGCGCGAGGGCGGCCAGCGCGAGGGTTCTCATGCCGCCAATGTGCCGGGCTGGCTCGGCGCCCGGCAAGGAAGGTCGCCGCGGGGCCCTAGCGGTGCTGGTCTATGAGGATCGGGTTGCCGTCGGGGTCCGCGAAGGCGATGTGGGCGGGCCCGCCGCCCTGCCGGAGATCCCGCGCCGTGAGCTCCACCCCGGACGCCTCCAGGCGGCGAGCGATCTCCCTCACGTCAGTGAAGCCCTCCGGCGCGTCGGTGTGGGGCTCGATCCACCCCGGGTTGAACGTGAGGATGTTCTTCTCGAACATCCCTTGGAAGAGCCCGACCACCGTGCTCCCGTTCACCAGGATGAGGTAGTTGTGGGCGGGATCCCCACCCGTGACGTGGAAGCCCAGCTTCTCGTAGAAGACCCGGGACGCCTCCAGGTCCTTCACGGCGAGGCTCACCGAGAACGCACCCAGCTCCATGCCGCCCTCCTTGATGGGTTCGGACACAAGGCCCCCAGGGTACCCCTCCGGGCCGGGCGCCTCAAGCTTCTCCTTCCACGACACACGGAGGGGCGGGGTCGCCCCCGCCCCTCCTCCATCCGAAGAGATGCCGCGACCACGCCGCAGCTACTTCAGCGCCGACGCATCCGGGCGATAGCGACGCTGCGCCGCCTTCTCCACGTCCTCACGGGTGAAGCGCACCGTCTTCATCTGCCCACGGGCGAACAGGGACGCCTGGTCGTCGTAGTAGGGGTGGCCTTCCTGGTTGCTCTGGCCGTACGCCAGCACGGTGTAGGCGCGGGGGATGTCCCCGAACTCCACCGCCAGCACCCACGCATCTCCGGAGTTCACCGCGAAGCGGCCCGACGGGTCTCGGCCGAACGAGAGCGTCCGGAAGCAACCCAACGTGCCGGGGCACCCCGAGACGGGTTCGTCCACCTTGCCGCGGATGACGCGGAAAGCGTCGCCCCACTTCATGTCGTATGCCCAGCCGCGCTCGTCCATCCAAGCGACGGCGGCGGCGAACGCCGACGCAGCCTCATCGGGCGACCCGATGCCCATGGGGGTCTCCATGGGACGCCCCGGCGTCCACGGCTCCCGGAAAAAGCGGGCCGTGTCGATGACCTGGCGGTACTGGTTCTCCCAGGCATGGAAGAGCACGCCACCGCGGCTCTCGGCCTCGGCGGTGCGGTCCCACGCTTCCAGGGCCCGAAGCGCCTGCGCGAGCTTCCCGTCGGTCGCCGTCCCCGACTTCCTGATCGCGGCGAGGAGCTCGTCCATCACGCGCTCGGCCACGAGCATGCGGGGCGAGTGCTTGAGCGACACCACGTCCTCGAGGCTGAGCTTGGCGTCGCCGTGGACGAGCGTGAGCGACATCTGGCTCCTGGGCCGCAGCCGCACAGGCTCGACGTTCGCCGGCACCGTGTCCCGGTTCATGGGGACGTTCAGGTTGGTGTAGTCCGGCGAGTCGTTGGTCTGCGTCGTGTACCCACCCTTCGGGTTGATGTAGAGGGGGTGGTCCTCGAACGGGTACACCTCCTTCCAGATCTCGGCGGACGTGCGGGCGAAGTAGAAGCTGTCGGGCGTGAGCGGATGAGGGAGACGGGGCATCCGTCCGTTGTAGTAGT
The DNA here is from genome assembly GCA_041309665.1 of Gemmatimonadales bacterium. GTDB lineage: Bacteria > Gemmatimonadota > Gemmatimonadetes > Longimicrobiales > Gaopeijiaceae > SZUA-318. The sequence goes on from JBFYZE010000529.1 coordinate 14,029, forward strand.
GGACGATGTTCCCGGCAGCGTCGGCGTAGGTGAAGTTGGAGCTCGGATGGGCGCGGAGCTTCATCACCTCGAGCCATTCCTCCAGTGACGTGCTCGTCATCATGCGCAGGAACTGCTCGCCGCGCCGGAACTCCCCCGCGCTGGTGTTCTTCGCGATGTAGATCCGTCCGTCCTCCTGGTGGATGACCGGGCCGAAGTCGGTGGACCACGAGGAGCGGGTCTCCGTGTCGATGCCCCCTTCCGGCGTCCGGTACTCGACGGTGGTCCTGCGCTCCTGGAGGGCGTGGGAGCGGCCGTCGAGGATGTAGTGGTTCTCGTGGTTCGGGTCGGCCTCGAAGGCGTAGATCTGGGACATCACGGGTGCGTTGTTCGTGGTCGCGAAGCCGAGGTGGCGATTGAAGCCGCCCACGGTCCCGAACGCGCTGCCGATGCGGAAGTCGCCGTAGAAGTCCACGAGGCCGGGGACGACGACGTGCGCCTCGTAGTAGCCGGCGGTCCAGCTCAGATGGGGGTTGCGCAGCAGGATCGCCTTGCCCGACGTGGTGCGTGTGCCGTCGAAGGCCCAGGCGTTGGAGCCGTCCAGCATCTCCATCTCCTCCTGCTCGTCGCGCGGTGGCGCGGCGCCCCTGGCCCGCTCGAGAGTCCGGATGAACCCGGCGGCGGTTCCCCCGCCGAAGCCCTCCACCTCCCGGGCGTGGGCGTCCAGTCCCGTCCACACGGGCTCGATCCAGGCCGGGAACTCGGTGCGATGGAGGCGCACGTAGTGGCGCACGCCGGCGGCGAAGCCTTCGTATACCGCACGTGTCTCGGCTCGGAGGAGCGGCCAGGTCGTGACGGCGTAGGCGTAGTCCTCGCGGGCGCCGAAGTCGCCCCCGATGGAGTCGCGGCCGGTGTAGAGCCCATACTCCCCGCGCGCCCTCACCATGTTGAGGGCGATGACGGAGCCGTAGTCCTCGAGTTCGACCCAGGCGAGGCCGAAACCCATCGCCTGGAGATCCTGCGCGTAGATGTGGGGGATGCCGTATTCGGTCCGGATGATCTCAACCCGCGCAGCCACGGCAGCCTCGGCGGCCGAGTCCACGGGGATGGGTGGCAAGTCGGTGGGAGGGGGAGAAGCCGATAGCGCCAGAGCTGCGAAGAGCGTGAGCATGGAAGCCTGCTGTGAGAGCGAGGAGTGACAGCGCCGACAATCTCGGGGCGCTCCGCGCTACGGGCCAGGATGAGAGGCTCGTCCGCCTCGCATCGGCTCAGGCGGTATTGGTCATCCAGCGCCGGAGCACGCCGTCCACGATGTCCACCAACTCCGTGAAGTCGGTGGGCTTCACCTTCACCTCGCGGGCGCCCAGTGCAAATGCCTGGACAGCCACCCCCCGCTCGGTGTTGGAGGTGAAGACCACCACCGGGGTCATGGCCCACGGCTCGGGCCGGGTCCCTAGCCAGCGGAGGAAGCCGAGGCCGTCCATCCCGGGGAGCCCGACGTCGAGGATGACGACGTGGGGGTAGGGATTTCGGATGCGGTCGTCGAAGGGCCAGCGCCCCTGGAGGTAGTCCATGGCCTCCTCGCTGGATCCGGTCACGTGCACGAGGCACGGGAAGTTCCGGTAGGCGAAGGCCGCCTGGATGAGGGCGGCATGGTCGGGGTCGTCCTCGACCACGAGGACGACGAAGGGGGAGGCCGGCATGTCTATGAATATTCACCCGGAGAGCGCTCCCGTCACTCTCAATTCGGTACGGTCGGGGGAGCGCCCCGGCCGAGCCCCGGCGCCTCTTCACCTGCGGGCTCCTCGGGCCTCTACACGGACCCTACATTGGGGGCGGGACGGAGCGACGTGATCCCGACCGTCGAGGAGGGTGCGGTGGACGTGTTCGACACGAAGCGTAGGTGGGCCCTCGGCTTGGCCCTGGTGGTGGCTGCGACTGCATGCGGGGGGGGCGGTGACGGCGGGAGCACCGGGCCGGAAGTCGTTTCGGTGAAGGTGGAGCCCGCCGCG
>JBFYZE010000530.1:0-8052 GCA_041309665.1 Gemmatimonadales bacterium
GGACGTTCGACACCCTCGGGATCTTCCCGGCCACGGAACGGTATTCCCCGGACTACGCCGCCTACGGCCGCAGCCTTGTTCTGGCCTCTTGGGGCGTCTCCTGGCCGATGAGGCAGGGTTCCTCTGACCGCCTCCGACGGGATTGGCATCGGCAGCCCTGGGAACGTTGGGCGGCCGGTGGCGTAGACCAGCACCTCCGCCTTGCTCCACGGAAACCGCCGCTCAAGGCCACCGACAGAGGAGTACAGACATGGCCACCAACACCGTTCGTCTCCACCGCGTCCTGCGCGCCCCCCCGGAGAGGGTGTATCGAGCCTTCCTCGATCCCGATGCGATGGCGAAGTGGAGCCCCCCCAACGGCTTCACCGGACGGGTGCACCACCTGGAGGCCAAGGTGGGCGGGACCTACCGGATGTCCTTCACCAACCTCACCACGGGGCAGAGCCACTCCTTCGGCGGCGAGTACCTCGAGATGGTGCCCCACGAGCGGATCCGCCACACGGACGAGTTCGACGACTCCAACCTCCCCGGCACCATGCAGGTGACGGTGTCCTTCAAGGCGGTGTCCTGCGGAACCGAGCTGAACGTGGTGCAGGAGGGTATTCCGGGCATGATCCCCCTCGAGATGTGTTACCTCGGCTGGCAGGAGTCGCTGGAATTGCTCGCGAGGCTGGTGGAGGCCGAGATCCGCGAGTAACCAGGAGGCGCCCAACCTCTCCGGGGTCCCCACGGTGGCGGCCTCCCTACCCGCTATTCCCTGGGAGCCGGCGCGCCTCCCTCCCGGTCATGCCCGTGCGCACGGCCTTGCCGGGGATGGTCGCCCGGGCCTGCGGCGCACATGGGCAGCTGGGCAAGCCCCGAGGGGAGCGTCGATGCCCCCCAGCCTGGACCCACGCGGATTCTCCACCCCCTTGCACTTCCGGTCTACAATGTATACCATACATGGGTCTACATTGCAGACCGGAGGAGCGATGCCCCCCAAGACCTTCCTGGGCGAGTTCGAGCAGATGGTCCTTCTGGCCATCCTGCAGCGGGGTGACCGGGCCAACGCGCTCGAGATCAACCGCGAGCTGGAAGCCAGTGCCGGCCGATCCGTGAGCAAGGGAGCCTTCTACACCACCCTGGACCGGCTGGAGAGGAAGGGCTACCTAACCTGGGAGGCCCGCCCCGCCGAGGATGGCAGGAGCGGGCTCCCCCAGAGGCACTTCCGCGTCACGCCCGAGGGGATCGCCGAGCTGCGCAAGGCCCGAGAGGCGCTCACCCGCCTCTGGCGGGGGCTGGACGGGGTGTTGGAGAGGCCATGAGCGAGGAGCCCGAGCCCGACCCCCGCCCTCCCCGCGCCGCCGACGCGCTCCTGCGCCTCTGCCTACCTCCCGGCGTGGCGGGTCTCTCGATCCTGGGGGATCTGCACCAGGATTTCCAGGAACGGGTCTACCGCGGGTCCCTCCTTGGCCACCGTCTCCGCTACTGGCGCACGGCGCTGGCGTTGGCCTGCTGGTACGCCTTGCGCCGCTCTCCCATCCCCCTGCCGAACCCCGGTTCGCCTGTTCCGCCCCGCCCCATGGCCTCGCCGGGCGGGGGGGCCGCGGCCGGGGACTGGGCGACCACGATAGCGGACGGGCTCGCCGATTTCCGCTTCGCCATGCGCATGCTGGCCAGGACCCCGCTCCTCTCCCTCACCGCCGTCCTCACCATCGGCCTGGGGGTCGGCCTGACCACGCAGACGTTCTCGGCCGTGTACGGGAGCACCATGCGCGGGCTCCCCGTCCCGGGGGCCGAGCGGCTCATGTTCGTCGACGAGAACCGGCTGGAGCTGGACATCAGGTCCACCGAGATGTCCATCCACGACTTCCTGGATCTGCGCCGGGAGCAGACCTCCTTCGAGGACGTGGCGGCCTTCTACCAGGGCACGGTGAGCCTGGCGGGCGAGGAGGGGCTCCCCGAGCGCTTCGCGGGCGCCTACCTGACCGCCAACGCTCTCTCCCACCTGGGCGTGCCTCCCCTCCTGGGGCGGACCTTCCTCCCGGGCGAGGACGGCCCCGGGGCCGCCCCGGCCGTCGTCCTGAGCCACCACGTATGGCGCAACCGTTTCGGCGGCGACCCCGCCATCCTGGGCAGGGCCATCCGGGTGAACGGCCGGGCGACCGAGGTGGTCGGCGTCATGCCGGAGGGCTTCCGCTTCCCTTTCCAGGAAGACCTCTGGCTCCCTCACCGGCTGGACCCTGCGGCCCTCCCACGGGGGGCAGGTGAGGATCTGGACGTCTTCGGCCGCCTCCGCGCGGGGGTCTCGGTCGAGGCGGCCCGCTCCGAGCTCGCCGCCGTTGCTGCCGGCCTGGCTCAACGCTTCCCCGAGACCAACCGGGGCGTGGGGATGGGGGTGGAGCGCTACGACTACCGCTTCATGCCCCGCCACATCCAGGCCATCCTCTGGATGATGCTCGGCTCCACCCTGGGCGTGCTCCTGATCGCGTGCGCCAACGTGGCGAACCTCCTCCTGGCCCGGGCCGCCACCCGCACGCGCGAGGTGGCCATCCGCACCGCCCTGGGCTCAAGCCGCGGCCGGGTGGTGCGACAGCTCCTGCTGGAGTCGGCGCTCCTGGCGGCACTGGGGGGCGCTCTGGGGCTGGCCATGGGCGTCGGGGGACTGCGCCTCTACGAGGGGATCGCCGCCGGGATCCGCCGCCCCTACTGGATCGACCCGCGCATGGAGATCCCGGTCCTCCTCTTCGCGCTGGGGGTGACGGCGGCCGCCGCCCTCCTGGCCGGCATCCTGCCGGCGCTACGGGCCTCGGGCGTAAGGGCAGGAGAGGTCCTCAAGGACGAGAGCCGGGGATCGTCGGGGCTGCGCCTGGGGCGCTTCAGCCACGCCCTGGTGGTGGCCGAGATCGCCGTCTCCTGCTCCCTCCTGGTGGGGGCGGGGTTCATGGTGAAGAGCGTGCGGAACGCGGGGCGGGTGGAGCTCGGCTTCGAGAGCGCCTCCGTCCTCACCGGCCGCCTCACGCTGCACGAGGCCGACTACCCCGACGCCGGGAGCCGGGAGCGCTTCCTCGCCCTCCTGCGCGAGAGGCTTCGCGAGGAGCCCTGGGTGGAGGAGGCCGCGTTGGGCACCCACCTCCCGGGGCTGGGGAGCTTCCGGTACTTCCTGGCGGTGGAGGGGGAGGCCTACGCGACGGACCGCGACTACCCTTCCGTGAACGCCGCGGCCGTCTCGGCGGGGTACTTCCGGACCTTCGGAGTGGAGCCCCTCCAGGGGCGGGAGTTCGACGCGCTGGAGGCGCGCGCCGGGGGCGACCCGGTGGTGGTGGTCAACCGCAGCTTCGCGGAGCGGTACCTGGAGGGCGGCCCCGCGCTGGGCCGGCGCCTGCGCCTGGGGCTGGGCGGCTCGACCGAGCCCTGGCTGACCGTGGTGGGGGTCGTCCCCGACATGCACGTGGGGGGTGGGGTGGGGGGGCTGGGGGACGACCGCATCCCTCCCGAGCGCATCTTCCTCCCCCTGGGGCTCCACGACCTGCGGGCCGCGGCTTTGGCTGTCCGCACCCGGGGCGAACCCGAGGCCATGGCGGCGCGCCTGCGGGCCGTGGTGGCTGAGCTCGACCCCAACCTCCCCGTCTACGACGTGGCCGCCCTCGACCGGTCCCTGGAGCAGGCCACCTGGGCGTTCCGCCTCTTCGGCGTCCAGTTCTCCGTGTTCGGCGGCATGGCGCTCTTCCTGGCCGCCGTGGGGCTCTATGGGGTGATGGCGTTCGCTGTGACGCAGCGGCGCCGCGAGATGGGTGTGCGCATGGCGCTGGGGGCCGAGGGCCGCTCCATCGCCCTCCTCGTCCTCGGGAGGGGAGCGGTTCAGCTCAGCCTGGGCACGGCGGTCGGGGTGGGGATGGGGGCGGCCATGGCCCGCCCGATGCGCGCCATCCTCTTTGGCGTGGAGACGGCCGACCCCGCCCTCTACCTCACCATCGTCGCCACCCTCCTCACCACGGGATTCGTGGCTTGCCTCCTTCCCGCGCTCGCGGCCACGCGGGTCGATCCCGTCGAGGCCATGCGGAGCCCGTGAGGGGCCGGCGGTCTCCCCCCCTTCCCTACTGCGCCTTCATCGACGCCACCGGATCCACGCTCGCCGCCCGCCGTGCCGGGAGCCAACTGGCCAGGAGCCCCGCGCCCAGGAGGAGGAGGGCCGTGCCGGCGAAGGTGGCAGGATCCAGCGGCTCGGTCCCGAAGAGGAGCCCCTGGAGGAGACGGGTGAGCGCCGCCGCGCCCGCCACCCCCACCACCAACCCCGCCCCCGCGAGCTTCGCCCCCGAGGCCACCACCATCCCCTGCACCTGCCCCGACCCCGCTCCCAGCGCGATGCGCACGCCGATCTCCTGGGTACGCTGGCTCACTACGTAGGAGAGCACGCCGTAGAGCCCCACCGCCCCCAGCACCAGCGCCATGAAGGCCGCCACCGCCAGCGCCAGGGCGGTGAAGGTCAGGCGCACGATGGAGTCGGCCACCATCTCCTTCATGGTGGCGATCCCCGCCAGGGGGAGGTCGGGGTCCATGGCCCGCACCGCCTCCCGCACCTGGGGGACCAGCGGCAAGGGATCGGCGGCTCGGATCGCGTAGGTGAGGGCCGGCACCGACCAGGAGCCCTCCCCCGCCGGTCCGACCATGGCCAGGTAGATCACCTCGATGGGCTCCTCCTGGAGGCCGTGGTCCCGCGTGCTCTCCACCACCCCCACCACCCTCTGCCACCCCTCGGTCGTCGTGTCGGACTCGAAGCGCAGGCGCTTGCCCAGCGCGCCCTCCCCCGGCCAGAGGCGGTCGGCCAACGCCTGGCTCACCACGATGTTCCCCCGGTCCCCCTCGTGGTCGGCGGGGACGAAGCTCCGCCCCGCCAGCACCGAGATCCCCATGGCTTCGAAGTAGCCGGGGGTGGCGAACTTGTACCAGAACATCGGGGGGAGCTCCCCCGGCGGAGTGGGTTTGTCCTCCACGTCAAAGGCGGTACCCTGGGCGCCCTGCCCGAGCGGAGGGCTGCTCACGCCTCCGGCCTCCTCCACCCCGGGCAAGGCGCGGAGCCGCTCCAGGAGCTCCTGGTGGAAGGCGGCAGGACGCTCGGCGCCCGGGTACTGGCCGGAGGGCACGGCAAGGCGGAAGGTGAGGATACCGTCCGTGTCGAACCCGGGATCGGTGCGGCGGATCTCCCAGAAGCTCTTCACCAGCAGCCCGGAGCCCACCAGCAACACCATGGCCAGAGCCGTCTGCCCCACCACCAGGGCATTGCGCAGGTGGTGGCGCTCCCGACCGTCCGTGGTGCCCCTGCCCGCGTAGCGAAGGGCGGCCAGGAGCCTGGGGATATCATGCCTCAGCGCGGGCGCCAGACCGAAGAGGAAGGCGGAGAGAAGCGTCGCCCCCAGGGCGAAGGCCAGGACGGTGGCATCCAGGCCGACCTCGTCCAGGCGGGGGATCTCGGGGGGCGCCGCGGCCAGCAGGAGGGGCATGCCCACCCACGCAAGCCCCACCCCCACCCCCCCGGCAGCCGCCGCCAGGATCAGGCTCTCCAGGAGGAGTTGCCCGGCGATCTTCCCCCGGGTGGCGCCCAGGGCGGCCCGCACCGCCAGCTCCCGCCGGCGCCCTTCCGAGCGCACCAGGAAGAGGTTGGCCACGTTGGCGCAAGCGATGAGGAGGACGAAGCCCACGGTGCCCAGGAGGATCCAGAGGGGGCGTTCCATGTCGCCCACCACCTCCTCCTGGAAGATCCGCACGATGGGGTGGAAGCCCCCCGCGTCCAGGAAGTTGATGAAGGACTCCTCGTCGGCCCAGCGCTCCCGTACGCGCTGGAGGAGCGCCACCTCCTGGGCCTCGGCAGCCTCGGGAGTGACCTCGGGTCTGAGGCGGGCCACCGCCGAGAAGGAGAAGGTCCCGGGCGGAGCGTTCTCCAGGTTCATCCGCAGGGGGATCCAGAACTCGGCCCTGCGCTCACCCTCCCCCAGCCCGAAGTCGAAGCCGGGGGGCATGACGCCGATGACCTCGGCGGGCTCACCGTTCAGGGGGATGGTGCGCCCCAGGAGGGAGCGGTCACCGCCGTAGCGGCGCTGCCAGAGGGCATGGCTCAGGACCACGACCGAGGACCCGCCCTCCGCCGCCTCCTCGGCGTCGTAGGTGCGGCCCAGGAGGGGAGTGACGCCCATGACCTTGAAGAGATCCGGGGTGCTGCTGATCCCCCGCACGCGCTCGGCGTCCCCGTCCTCGGTGAGGGTGCGCTCCTGGGGAAGGAAGAGGCCCATGGCCTCGTACGCCTGGCTCTCGGTGAGGTACTGATGGAAGATCCCCGGGGAGATGCCGAACTGGTCGTAGCCCAGGTCGGGGGCCCCGTGCCAGAGCCCCACGATGCGCTCCGAGTCCGGGTACGGAAGGGGGCGCAGGAGGATCCCGTTCACCGCGCTGAACACGGCGGTGGTGGCCCCGATCCCCAGCGCCAGGGTGAAGAGCGCCAACAGGGTGAAGCGGGGCGCCCTCAGGAGCGTCCGCACCGCGTACCGAACGTCCCGCCACAACACCGTCGCCATGGGATCTCCCTCCTTGCCTGGTTTTCCGCCTCGGGGCGCGCCGGGAGCCTGGCGCCGGGCGGGGAGCAGGGCTCCCAGAGCCCGGTGGCCCAGCACGCTCCACACCTCCCTCCGGTACCACCACCCCGCCGCAGCGGGCCCGCCCCTCGCCCGCTCGCGGAACTCCTGCTCCAGGTCCCCCTGGATGCTCCGCCCCACCGCATCGGCGGGAAGGGCCCACCGCAGCAGCCCCGCCGTCAGGCGGGGCGGTGCGGCGGAGCGGGGCGAGCCCGGCCGGCCGGAGTTCACCCGCCCTCCGAGAGCAGATCCTCCAGCCCCGTCTCGAGCCGGCGCACCGCCTCCCGCGAGGCGCGCAGCACCGCCAGCCCCGACTCCGTCACGCGGAAACGGCGCAGCGGCTGGCCGCTCCGCTCGTCGTTCCCCGGGGCCACGCTCCAGGCCAGAAAGCCCTTCCCCTGCAGGCGGTCCAGGGTGCCGTAGAGGGCGCCACGGGACACCCGCCGCCCCGCCCGCGCCTCCAACTCGGCCGCCAGGGCGGGGCCGTGGGCTTCCCCCCGCAGGCGAAGGGTGGCCAGCAGGACCAGCTGCTCGAACTCTCCCAGATAGCCCTGGCGTGTCATGGGGGGTCACTGGTTGCGGGTGGATGGCTGGCGCCGGGAGGGGCGGTTACGGGAACGTCCTCCCGGCGGCGGCTGAGTCTAGTTTCTAGACTCCCTGTGAAGATGAGTACGCGGGAGGGAGGGAAAAGGTTGCAGCGGGGCCAGGGGAGGGGGCCGACTCAGGGCCCCCCTGGCCGGTCGGGGTGGAGGAGACCGAGAAAGGCCCTGCCGTACTTCCTGAGCTTGGCCGGCCCCACCCCGGGCACTCCCAGCATCTCCTCCTCCGTGGCGGGTCTCCGGGAGGCCAGCTCCATCAGGACCTTGTCGCTGAACACGATGTAGGCGGGCACCCGTTGGGCGTCGGCCAGCTTCTTGCGCAGCGACCGGAGCGACTCGAAGAGCGCGTCGTCCACCGGGGACGCCTCCCGGCGCCTCGGGGAGGAGGCCCCTGCCCCTTGCGGGGGGCGGCCCTTCCTCGGGGAGCCGGCCCGGGACTCCCCTGCCACCCCTCCGGCGGGCCTGGCCGCCGGCCCGGCCGCAAGCTCGGCCACCGTCACCCCGGTGCACACGTCGCAGGACCCCGCGCACCGGCCCATCCGCTCATCGAAGTGATGGAGGATGGCCTGGTGCCGGCACCGCCCCGACTCCAGGAGGTTGAAGAGGGACACCGTGGCCTGGCGCTTGGCCCGCCAGAGCTCGGGATCCTCGATCCCGTTCAGGAAGTTCTCGTGCAGCTTGACGTCGGCCCAGGAGTAGAAGAGGACGCAGTCGCTCTCCACGCCGTCCCGCCCGGCCCGCCCGATCTCCTGGTACCACGACTCCACGTCCCGGGGCATGTCCCGATGGAGGACGAACCGGACGTTGGACTTGTCAATCCCCATGCCGAAGGCGACCGTGGCCACGAT
>JBFYZE010000531.1:0-15029 GCA_041309665.1 Gemmatimonadales bacterium
ACCTGACCTTCGACCCGCCGGCCGGGGCCCCGGCCGCGGCCCCGGGGGGACGGGGAGCCGGAGGCGGCCCGGCCCAGAGGGCCCGGCGGCCCGCGGCGGGCCCCGGGAGCTACCGGGTCACCCTCACGGTGGGCGGCCAGACCTCCACCACGATCCTGGTGGTGCGGCAGGATCCGCTGCTGACGGGAGGTCAATGAACCCGGCGGAGGGGCCGGAGCGGCCCGGAGGCCAGGCTCCCCGGCACCGGTCGGGGTCGCAGGGGAGGTAGAGGACCTGGCCATCCAGGGGACCGGTTTCTTCGAAGAGGAGCCCGGACCGCCTCCCCTCACTGAACGATGCGAGCCCTCCGGATGAAGTCGAGGCGGGGGAACTCCCGGTTGAGGTACTCGTTCCCCGCCCTCCTGACCTCCTGCTGGTCGGGGGTCTGCCCGTACTCCGCGTTGATGGCCTCAACCACCTCCAGTCCCCCCGTGACGCGGCCGAACGGGGCAAAGCCCATTCCGTCCAGGTTGCCGTTGTCGCCCAGGTTGACGAACACCTGGGTCGTGCGGCTCCCGGGCTGGTTGGTGGCGGCAAACGAGAGAGTGCCCTTGAGATTGCTTTCCACCACGGGGTCATCGGGGATGCGGGAGTTGGACCACCGGGCCGTGGCGGAGGGGTCGCCGGACAACCCCCACTGGACCACGAAGCCGGGAACCACGCGGAAGAAGCGCTGATCGTCGTAGAACCCGCCCTTCACCAGCTCGTAGAACCGGTCCGCCCCGTGGGGCGCCATGCGCCGCTCCACCAGGACGGTGAAATCCCCCGCGCTGGTCTCGAAGAGGACCGAGAACTGCTCCGGAGCCGTCTCGGGCGCCGGGGTCGCCGCGGGTCGGGAGGCAGCCGGCGTCTCGGGCTCGGCTTGGGGCTGGTCCTGCTCCCCTCCGCAGCCCGCCGCGATCAACGCGCTTCCCAGGAGGACCATTCTCAAACGGGACATCGTTTCCGCGCTCCTCTCTTGGTCGCTGGAGGGGTCCGAGGGGCGGGGGCCTGGCGATCGCGCCCCCGGCCTTCGGAAACGGGAGACATCCTAGGACACGGAGGGAGCCGGGACCAGGGGGTGGTGCCCAACCAGAGGGAGGCGGAGATCACCATCCGCCAGGTGATCCAGGAGCCGGTGCAGCTCAACGGAGACCATCCCTTCGCGTCCTCAATGGCCGAGGGGATTCGGATCGGCGCCCACCGCGCGCCGCCACGCGTCCCGCCGATCCCATCCCAGGTTGACTCTTCACCCCGTTTGACACCGGACCCGCCGCTGCCTAGGCTCCCGCATCCGCTGTTCGTTGATCCGTGTCAACAGGAGGGATTCCCTATGCCGAGACCCGAGGTCAGACGGGATCGGTGGACCACCAGGTGGGGATTGCGCTGCGCGCGACTCGCCTGCGCCATCCTGATCCTGCTCTCCCCTACCAACCTATCGGCCCAGTACGAAGGCCGGGTCTACGCCATCACCGGCGCCCGGCTCGTGACGCTGGCCGGTGACGTGATCGAGAACGGAACCATCGTTCTTCGTGGAGGTCTCATCGAGGCCCTGGGCGCGGACGTCACGCCCCCGGCCGACGCGGTCCTCATCGCCGGCGACAGCCTGACGGTCTATCCGGGGTTCATCGACGCCTTCTCCCAGGCGGGACTGGTCCTGCCGCGCGGCAACGACCGGGAGTTCGCCGGGAACATCGCCCACCGTCCGGCCACCGAGCATTTCCGGGCCGACTCCTCCGTCCTGCCCGAGTACCGGAAGCAGGGGCTGACCGCGGCCCTCATCGCCCGCAGCGACGGGGTGTTCGGGGGACAGGCCGTCCTCATGAACCTCATGGGGGCCGACGTCGCCTCCATGACCGTCATGGCCCCGGTGGTCCAGGTCATGGGGTACCAGGGCCAGCGCGACTATCCGGGGACGCTCATGGCGGTGGTGGCCTACCAGCGCCAGACCCTCATCGACGCGTCGTACCACGACATGCTCCTCGCCCGCTACCGGCAGGCTCCCCAGGGCATGGCCCGTCCGCCGGAGGACCCGGACCTGGAAGCGCTGGTCCCCGTGGCCAAGGGGGAGGCCCCCATCCTGGCGGTCGTCGAGATCGAGAACGACTTCAAGCGCCTCCGCAATCTCGCGCGGGAGCACGGGCTCAGGTTCTGGATCGCCGGCGCGCAGGAGGCGTTCCGGGTTCCGGAGCTGATCCGGGAAGCGGGAGCGCCCGTTCTGGTCTCCATGGACTATCCGGCCATCACCGAGGTGACCGGATACCCCTTCGACCGGGCCTTCAAGAACCTCACCGATGAGGAGAAGAAGGCGCTGGACGAGCGGGACAAGGCGGCGGTCCACGGGAACGCGGCCGCGGTCTTCCAGGCCGGCGTGCCCCTGGCCCTGGCCACCGGCGGCATGTCGAGCCCGGACGACTTCCTCAAGAACGTGCGCCTGGCGGTGGCTGCGGGGCTTCCTGCCGAGGAAGCGCTGAAGGCGCTGACCATCACACCCGCCGGCCTCTTCGGCGTGGCCGACGTCCTGGGGACGCTGGAGCCCGGGAAGATTGCCAACCTCACCCTCACCCACGGGGACGTGTTCACCGACGAGGACGCCTACGTGGCCCACGTCTTCGTGGACGGCCGCAAGGAGACCTTCGAGAAGCCCAAGCCGCCCGCAGCGGGAGGCGGTAGCGGAATGGCCGCCGGGTCGTGGACCGTGAGCGTCTCCCTGGCCGGGGAAGCCACCGCGGGAACCATGGAGCTGACCCAGGAGGGCCAGACCGTGACCGGAACGCTCTCCGTGGAGGGCCAGACGGTGGACTTCGAGGGCACCATCATCGCCGGTGCCCTGGAGCTGACGGGGGCCATCCCCGACATGGGCTCCGTGACCCTTTCCGCCACCATAGAGGGGGACCGGATGACCGGGTCCCTGAGCCTGGGCCCCATGGGGAGCGCAGCCCTCACCGGAACGCGCAACCCCGGCGGTGCCGCATCTGAAAGGAGGGCCGGACGATGAGTGCGATCAGGAAGTCGATCCCCTCGGCGTTCCACGCGCTGGCGTTGACCCTTCTTGCGACCCTCGCAGGGTCCGTGCCGGCCTCCGCCCAGGATCTCCTCATCCGGGGAGGAACCGTCCTCACCATCACCAACGGTGACCTCCCGAATACCGACGTGCTCATCAGGAACGGGAAGATCGCCGAGGTCGGCCAGAACCTGACGGTCCCGCCGGGGGTCCGCGTCATCGACGCCCAGGGACGCTACGTCATGCCCGGTCTCCTGGACTCCCACTCCCACATGGGAATCGACCGGGGGATCAACGAAGGGTCCCGGTCCGTGGTTCCCGAGGTGCGGATCGCCGACGTGATCAAGCACGACGACCCCGCCTTCTTCACCGCCCTGGCCGGCGGCATCACCACCATCCACACCATGCACGGGTCGGCCAACACCATCGGGGGGCAGAACGAGACCCTCAAGCTCAAGTGGGGCCGGCCCTGGGAAGACATGATCATCGAGGGCGCGCCCATGACGCTGAAGCTGGCGCTGGGCGAGAACGTGCGCCGCTCCTCCGTCGACGACCCTACCCGCTATCCGCGGAGCCGTTCCGGGGTGGCGGAGGTCCTGAGGGAGTCGTTCCAGCAGGCCCGGGACTACCTGGCGGCCTGGGAGAAGTACGAGGCCGACGAGGCGGCCTGGGACCGGGCCAACCGCCGCAGCCGGGGGCTGGCCCCCATCCCCCCCAAGCGGGACCTCAAGCTCGAGGCCCTGGCCGACGCTCTCGAGGGGAGGTCCATCCTGCGGGTCCACGGCTACCGTGCCGACGAGATGGCCATGGTCATGGAGGTGGCGAAGGAGTTCAACATCAGGCCCGGCGTCTTCGAGCACGCGCTGGACGCATACAAGATCGCCCCCGAGGTGGCCCGGAACGGATGGGCGACCTCGGTCTTCGCCGACAGTTGGGGGTACAAGATCGAGGCCTACGAGGCCATCCCCTACAAGATGCTCATCCACTACGAGCACGGCGTGCGGACCTCCATCAACTCCGACTCCGCCGAGCGGGTCCGCCGGCTCTTCCAGGAGGCGGCCCGAGGGGTGAAATACGGCGGCCTTCCGGAAAACGAATGCCTGAAGATGATCACCATCAACTCGGCCATGGACCTCGGCATCGAGGACAGGGTCGGGAGCATCGAGGTGGGCAAGGACGGTGACATCGCCATCTTCAGCCACTACCCCCTCCACACCGCGGCCCGGGTCGAGATGACCATCATCGAAGGAGAGGTCTTCTTCGACCGCAGCGCGACGGACGTGCTCGCCACCTGGACCCTGGACCCGAAGGGCGGGGAGGAGAGACCATGAATACGCAGATCGCGCGACGGGCCGCCGGGTTCCTGGCCCTGGCTCTGACTCTGGCGCTTCCCACCCTGGCGGGCGCCCAGCAGGACGACTACGCCATCACGGGCGGAACGGTCGTGACCGTTTCCGGCGCCACCATTCCCAACGGCACCGTCCTGGTCCAGGACGGCATCATCACCGGCGTGGGCACGAACGTCGCCATCCCCGACGGCGTGGCGCGTTTCGACGCGACCGGGAAGTTCGTCTACCCGGGGCTCATCGACGCCGGGACCGGGCTGGGCCTCCAGGAGGCCGGCGGGATGGCCGGTCCCGTGGATAACTTCGAGCTCGGGCCCTACAACCCCCAGATCGAGGCCTACATCGGCATCGACCACACCAGCGAGATGCTGGGCGTCCAACGGGTGGGCGGGTTCACCACCGTGGTGACGGGGCTGGACGGCCGGGGAGAGCCCATCCCCGGGTACGACAGCATGATCAACCTCTGGGGGTGGACGCCCCAGGCCATGGCCGTGGAGAAGCGCATCGGCCTCCGGGTGAACTGGGCGAAGGACCGGGAGGAGGATCTGCGGGAGTACTTCCTGGAAGGAAAGGCCTACGCCGCCCGGGTCGCCATGGCCGAGCGGGGAGAGATCCCCGTTTTAGAGTGGGACGTCCGCATGGACGGCCTCATCCCCGTGGTCACCGGCGTGCTGCCGGTCATCTTCGAGGCCCGGGAGGTGGACGACATCAAGTCGGCGGTGGCCTTCGCCGAGGAGATGGGCCTCAGGTACCTGATCCGGGGAGCCCGGGACGCCTGGAAGATGACCGACTTCCTGGTGGAACACGACGTGAAGGTCCTCTTCAGCGGGATCCACGGCACGCCCGGGCAGGACGAGCCCTACGACGTCCACTACGCCACGCCGGCGATCCTGAACGAAGCGGGGGTGGACTTCGCCATCTATTCCGGCGGCACCGCCAACGTCTTCAGCCTCACCTACGAGGCCGGGATGGCGGTGGCCTTCGGCCTCCCCATGGACAAGGCCCTGCGGGCCCTGACGCTGGACGCGGCCCGCCTCCTGGGCGTGGACGATCAGTTGGGCAGCATCGAGGAGGGGAAGATGGCCAACCTCCTCATCACCACGGGGAACCCGGTGGAGTACACCAGCCAGGTGGAGACGATGTTCATCCGCGGGGAGCTGGTGCCCTGGGATGACAAGTTCAACCGGCTGATGCGGCGCTACCGGGGGAGGCCGGGGGAGATCCTCCCGTAGGATCCCGCCCCCCGGTAAACAGGGCATCCAGGGGCCGTCACGGCGCAGCCGGGCCGTGACGGCTTGGGGATCCTGCGTGGGAGCGCTGGGCCCCGGCGTTGGAGAGCATCCACCAACCGCCCACGATGGGCGAGAGGAAGCCGTTGCTTGCGAGCCTCCCTTGCCGGGCGGTACACTGGCTTCGTCTCAGACCCCCTTCCCGGAAGCTGCCCCATGCCACGTACGATCCCATCCTCCGCGAGCCTTCTTCCTTTCCTTTTCGCGACCTTCCTCCCCCTGCCCCCGGCGGCCGCGCAGCAGACGGCCGCGATTTCCGAGGCGGAGCTGGCCGCCATCCACCCCCGCTCCATCGGACCGGCCGTCACGGGCGGCCGGGTGACCGACATCGACGCCCATCCTTCGGATCCTTCCACGCTCTTCGTGGCCACGGCGTCGGGGGGGATCTGGAAGTCCACCAACAAGGGGCACACCTGGACGCGCCTCTTTGCCGACCAGCCGGTGGCCACCTTCGGTGCGGTGACCATCGCGCCGTCGGACCCGCAGGTCCTTTACGCGGGCACCGGGGAGCAGAACAACCGGCAGAGCACCTCGTGGGGCAACGGGGTCTACCGCTCCGACGACGGCGGCGCCACCTGGCGCCACCTGGGGCTGGTGGGCACCCGCCACGTGGGGGAGATCGTGGTGCACCCCACGACTCCGGACGTGGCGTACGTGGCCGGGCTCGGGAACCTGTGGGCGCCGGGCGAGGAGCGGGGGGTCTTCCGCACCACCGACGGCGGACGGAGCTGGAAGAAGGTCCTCTACCTCGACGAGTACACGGGAGCCGTGGACCTGGCCATGGACCCGTCGAACCCGCGGGTGCTGTATGCGGGCATGTACGCCCGGCTGCGCAAAGCGTGGGGCTTCAACGGCGGCGGGCCCAACGGCGGCATCTACAAGAGCACCGACGGCGGGGAGAGCTGGGAGAAGCTGGCGGGCGGGCTCCCCACCGGGAATGTGGGCCGGATCGGCGTGGCCGTGGCTCCGTCGGATCCGAACGTGGTGGTGGCGCTGGTGGAAGCGCCCAACCCGCCCGCGCCGGGGGCGGCGGGAGGTGGGGGCGAGGGGCCCGGCGGCTTCGGCCGCGGCACCCGGGCCCCGGACGGCAGCGGCACCTGGCGGAGCGAGGACGGCGGCGCCACCTGGGAGAAGATGAGCGACCAGAACCAGCGCCCCATGTACTACTCCCACATCTTCATCGACCCGAACGATCCCGACCTCGTCTACAGCGCGTCCACCAACTCCGTGAAGAGCGAGGACGGTGGCCGCAACTGGATCGACATCGCGGCTCAGCCCACCTACGACGTGGGTGTGCACCTGGACATGCACGCCATGTGGCTGGACCCCGAGGACCGGGAGCACTTCTACCTGGGTGGCGACGGCGGCCTGCACGAGACGTACGACGGCGGCGTCAGCTACCGGAAGATCAACAACTTCGCCATCGGCCAGTTCTACGCCATCGGGGTGGACATGCGGGAGCCGTACTGGATCTACGGCGGCATGCAGGACAACCACTCCTGGATGGGCCCCTCCGAGACGCGCCGCTTCGACGGCATCCTGAACGATGACTGGCAGCAGACCGGATTCAGCGACGGGATGTACCAGCAGGTGGACAAGGCGGGGCCGCGGTTCGTGTACAGCTCCGCCACCGGAGGGAGCTACACCCGGGTGGACGTCATCGCCGGTACGAAGAAGTCCATCGGCCCCTCGGCCCCCGCCGGCGAGCGCTACACCTTCGACTGGACGTCCCCCGGGCTGGCCTCCATGCACCAGGAGGGCCTCTTCTACATGGGCGGCAACCGCCTCTTCACCTCCCGTGACTTCGGGGACTCGTTCGAGGGCACGGAGGAGCTGAGCCGGGGCATCGACCTGAGCCAGCGCGATCTCATGGGGGTGCCCACGGACGAGGTCTACATCTCCCGCGGCGACGGCGTGGGCGGGTTCGGGGTCATCGTCACGCTGGCGGAGTCACCGCTGGACCTGAACGTGCTCTGGATCGGCACCGACGACGGCAACCTCAAGTACACGCGGGATCAGGGGAAGAGCTGGACCGAGGTGTCGGGGAACGTTCCCGGCCTGCCGGACGGCACCTACGTGAGCCGGGTCGAGGCTTCGGCCCGGGATCTCGGCACCGCCTACGCGACCTTCGACGGGCACCGCGACGGCGACTTCGCGCCCTATGTCTACCGCACCACCGACTGGGGACGCAGCTGGATCCCCCTGCACGGAGGCCTCCCCGAGGGCTCGGCGAACGTCATCGTGGAGCACCCGGACAACACCGACGTCCTCTTCCTGGGGACGGAGCACGCGGCGTGGGTGAGCACCGATCTCGGTGCCCACTGGGCGAAGCTTCAGAACCTTCCCACCACCAGCCACGACGACATGGTCCTCCATCCCCGGGAGAAGGACCTGGTGATGGGCACCCACGGCAACAGCCTCTGGATCCTGGACGACACACGCTTTCTGGCCGAGTGGACGAGGGAGACCCTCTCGGCGCCGGCCCACCTCTTCTCCCTGGCCGACGGGACCCTCTTGCGCTACCGGAAGGACAACTCCTACCGGGCCCAGGCCGAGTTCTCGGGCGAGAATCCACCGGACGGGGTGGAGATCACCTACCGCCTCGGCCCCGGCAGCGGCCCTGCCGAGCTGGCCATCAGCCGGGCGGACGGCCAGGTCATCCGCCGGATCGCCGTGCCCGCCGAGGTGGGAGTCCACCGCGTGAACTGGAACCTGCGCCACGGGGATCCGGAGCAGCCGGACCGGTGGGAGCGCTTCGAGGATCCTGACTACACGCGCAACCCGCGGCAGACCGGCGACTTCACCGTCTCCCCCGGGATGTACACGGTCACGCTCAAGGCACGAGGGGTGGAGTCCAGCCGGGCCGTCCGGGTCAAGGGCGATCCTCTCCTCGATCTCACGGACGCCGACTACCGTGCCACCGAGGATTACCTGCTGCGGGTGCGGGCGCTGAACCAGCGGGCGCAGGCGGCGGCCGCCGCCGCCTCGGGGGAGTCCGCCCAGGCCCTCCAGGCGCTGCTCAGGGATGTGCGCGGGCTCGGTCGCGGGGTGGGCGACGCCGGCCGCTTCAACGACGGGAACTTCGGCCCGCCGACGGCGGAGGATGAGGCGCGGTTGAGGGAGATGGAGGCGCGGCTGGCGGCGTTGGCCGGGGGATAGGAGCCCAGGGGCGGCGGCTGGGGGACCTGCCCGGCGTCCTCTCAACGTCAGGTTGCGGCCACCACCACGGCCGCTGCCTGTGCCGCGATCACTTGCTTCACGGTCTCGATGGCCTCGCGTGCCGCAGCCTCGACCCCTTCCAGGGCAGCCAGCTGCTTGATCCGCGCCTTATGCGCCTTCAGCTCCGGGCGCGTGAATAGGGGTCTCAGGAGTCCGAGTTGATTGGCGAGGGCCACGATGATGGCGGTGTGCGCCGCCACCTCCTCGTCACCGAGTACGGCGGCACGAACCCGCTCGACCAGCTCGCGCTCCGGCGCCGGGTTCGCGGTGGGGTACAGGTCGCGCGAGAATATCACGAGCACGCGGCCCTCCCGCTTGCTCAGGATGCCCCGATGCCGCAGCCGTTCGGCGATGCGATGGCGCAGGCGCTTGGTGCCGGCGATGCGCGTGACCCAGGTCGCGAGCCCATCGTGCCGCTTCGCCCCGCTGATGCGCCGGAGAACCTCCTCCAGGATGGGGTCCCCCGGAAGGGCGGTATCGGTCACCTTCACTACCCTCTTCCTCCGCCTTCCCGCCTCTTCGAGGACGGCCCAGCCGCCCAGCAGGAGCTCGCAAAGGACGGCGCCGCCGGCGCCGACCTCGAAGGACCCGCCCTGCATGGTGCCCTTCTCATCGTGCAGCGCCAGCAGCAACAGCTGCTCGTAGAGGTGGAGGTCGTCGAGCTCAGGCATGGTAATACCTCCTCTGGTGCCGAGGGCTGTCGCTCGCTCGCGCAGGCCGAAGGATCGTGCGTCCAGGGGCCCTTCCAACCCGTGTCCAACGGAGGAATCTGCCTGGCGGTGGTCGGGTTGGGCAAGGAACGGGTCGGTGGACGGATAGGGGAGGCTGAAGGGGGGGAGGCTGGTCCGGGCGGGCGCGCCCGGGCGGGACCAGAGGCCCTGAAAGGTGAGCCGTCGGGGGTCTGAATGAGCCACGAGATCCGGACCCCCATGAACGCCATCATCGGGATGGCGGATCTCCTCTGGGACACGCCCCTGACCCTCATCGACGACGTCCGCGATCTGTCCAAGGTGCTGAGATCCGTGAACCAGCCCGTGTGAGGAAGGACTGAGCCGCCTGGCTGCCACCTCCGCCGGCGGGCCTTCGCCGCGGGGGGCTCGGGCTTCATCTCGGTGCCGTCCGCGGCGCGCACCGGAACGATCATCCTCATGCCACGCCTCCCATTCCCGGTGAACCGGCCCAAGCCATGCGGCATGGCCACAAGGTGGGAATGGTTGCTTCCAGGTAGGGAGGCCCTCGCTCGAGCCATCATCCGAAAGGGTTAATCCTTTCGACCTACAGGGCGTGGACTTCGCTCGCACCGGAGAGCTACGCCGACTTCCATCCCGACGGAGGATGCCCACCGCGAGAGAAACCTGCGACCATATGGCATCGTGGTCCGACGTCGCAGCGCGGAGACAGGAACGAGACCGTTCCGCCTGGCGTAGGCCGCCTCAAGGGAAAACGAGATCGTGAA
Organism: Gemmatimonadales bacterium; assembly: GCA_041309665.1. Taxonomy (GTDB): domain Bacteria; phylum Gemmatimonadota; class Gemmatimonadetes; order Longimicrobiales; family Gaopeijiaceae; genus SZUA-318. The sequence continues at coordinate 10,333 of JBFYZE010000531.1, forward strand.
AACAGCCGTTGCCAAGCCCCTGCGCAGAGTCCTTCCGAAGGCCCCCACGAATATCCGTGGATTGGACGAGATCCTGGGGGGCGGATTGCCGAAGGGCCGTCCAACGCTCGTCTGCGGTGGCGCGGGCTGCGGGAAGACGCTCCTGGCCATGGAGTTTCTCGTCCATGGCGCCACGAAGTTCAAGGAGCCGGGCGTCTTCATATCGTTCGAGGAGACGGAAAAGGAGCTCACGGCCAACGTCGCATCGTTGGGATTCGATGTGGCGGATCTCGTGAAACGCAAGAAGCTCTGGCTCGAACACATCCCCGTCGACCGCAGCGAGATCGAACAGAGCGGCGAATACGACCTCGATGGGCTGTTCGTCAGGATCCATCATGCCATCGAGAGCATCGGCGCGAAGCGCGTCGTTCTCGATACCGTGGAGTCCCTCTTCTCCGGACTGCCGAACCCGCTCCTCCTGCGCGCCGGGCTGCGCCGGCTGCTGCGCTGGCTGAAGAACAAGGGCGTGACGACCATCGTCACCGCGGAGCGGGGCCGGGGCGATCTGACACGCGAAGGCCTGGAGGAGTACGTCTCCGACTGTGTCATCCTCCTCGATCACCGCGTGCACGATCAGTCTTCCATCCGACGGATGAGGATCGTCAAATACCGCGGCGCGACCCATGGCACGAACGAATATCCGTTCCTCATCGATGCGGATGGCTTCTCCGTTCTCCCCGTGACCTCCCTGGGGCTGAACCACTCCTCCTCCTCCGAGAGGATCTCCAGCGGCATTCCACGTCTCGATGCCATGCTCAGCGGAAAGGGCTATTTCCGGGGCAGCACGGTGCTCGTGTCCGGTACTGCCGGAACGGGCAAGACGAGCCTGGCCGCGGAATTCGTCGCGGCGGCCTGCAAGAAGGGCAAGCGCGTCCTTTTCTTCACCTTCGAGGAGTCCCCCGAGCAGCTCGTGCGCAACATGCGCTCGATCGGGGTGGACCTGGTCCCGTGGGTGAAGAAGGGTCGGCTGCAGTTCCACGCCACGCGTCCGACCCACTGTGGCCTGGAGACCCACCTGACCACGAGCATCAAGCTGATCGAGACCTTCGCACCCGCCGTGGTCGTCCTCGATCCCATCAACGCGTTCGTGACCGGAGAAAACCAGCGTGACGTCAAGACCATGCTCCTGCGCCTCGTGGACTATCTCAAGATGAAGGAGATCACCGCCTTCTTCACGAGCCTCACCGCGAACGAGAACGACGTGGAGACCACCGATGCCTATGTGTCATCGCTGATCGACACATGGCTCCTCCTGCGCGACATCGAGGTGGGAGGCGAGCGCAACAAGGGACTCTATGTGTTGAAGTCCCGCGGCATGGTGCACTCCAATCAGATTCGTGAATTCCGGCTGACAGATCACGGCATCGAATTGCTCGATGTCTACGTCGGCCCCGGAGGCGTGTTGACCGGTTCGGCGCGACTGTCCCAGGAAGCTCAGGACGATGCGGTCCAGGCGCTGCAGGAGCAGGAGATCGCGCGCAAGCAGGTCGCTCTGGAACGCAAGCGCGAAGCGATGGAAGCTCAGATCGTCCTGCTGCGCGCGGAGTTCGAGGCCGAGAAGTCGGAAGCGCTCAAGGTCATCAACATCGAGCTGGCGAGACGTGAGCGCTTCGCTCAGGACCGGACGAGAATGGCGCAAAGCCGAAAAGGCGATGCGCCGCCGAAGGCTCAATGAAGGGCAGAGGATAGGCAATTCAAGGACCCTATGAGCTCCTGAAACCAATCGGGAACTGTGGACGAGGGTGGTGGGGTGGGGCAAGAACGGCAGGGGGTTCAGGGGTCAGGGCCTCCCGGCTTGGTCGAGTCGGTCTTCGCGGGATCCACCGCCCGGAGGGCCGAGACTGCTGCCCGGGCGGTATTGGTTGCCTCGGTTCGGGCGCACTCTGGAACGGCCGCCTTGCCCTTTCTCTCCTCTAATGATACCATTTATAAATCATGAGTGATACTAATCACTACGAGAAGGATGGGAATCTCCCCTCGGGCCGATTCGTCCTCCGCATCGATCCGGCCCTGCACCTGACCCTTCGGGAAATGGCTCAGGAGGAAGGGCTCTCCCTGAACGACCTCTGCGTCCGACGCCTGGCCATTCCGGAGGTCTCCCTCCCTCCCGAAGCCCGGAGCGCTTTGGCGAAGGCCTTCGATGTCGTGGGCAAGGCCCTCCTCGGGGTCGTGGTGTTCGGATCCTGGGCCCGCCAGGAGCTGGCCGCCCACTCCGATCTGGACCTTCTGATTGTCCCGGAGGAGGGGGTCCCCATCGACCGGTCCCTCTACCGGCGGTGGGACCAGAGTCCTTTCGCATGGGAGGGGCGGGCCGTGGAGCCCCACTTCACCCATCTTCCCGCCGCTGGGGCCCGGATCAGCGGGTTCTGGGCAGAGGTGGCCCTGGACGGTCTCGTCCTCTTCGACCGGGACCTTTCGCTGTCGCGAAGCCTCGCGCGCCTCCGGAGGCGGATCGCGTCCGGGGACATCACCCGGCGGCAGATCCACGGACACTTCTACTGGGTGGAGGTTGCCTGAGATGCGGAACCCGGGGCTGGCCAGAGACTACATCCGCAGGGCTGTGGTGCGCCTGGACGCCCTGGATGTCCTCTTCGCGGGAGAGAGCTGGGCCGATGTGGTCAGGGAAGCCCAGGAGATCGTGGAGCTCACCCTGAAGGCACTGCTTCGTGCGGCGGGAATCGACCCACCCCGAATCCATGACGTGTCCGAGATCCTGATCGCCGAGAGGCACCGCTTGCCGGAGGGGGTGTCCGAGGATCTGGAGTTCCTGACCCGGACCTCCCGGGCCCTGCGGCGGGACCGGGAGCTCGCCTTCTACGGAGCCGAAGACCTGACGCCCTCGGGCTTCTACGCCCGAGAAGACGCGGAGGAAGCCCGGGAAGGCGCCCGGAGGACCGTGGAGTTGGTCCGCCCCCACGTCGAGTAGGGGGCACCTGTGGTCGTAAGCTCCGGGCAGCCATCTCGGCCACACGGGCGGATGGGGCCGTCAGCACTTCAACGGGGTGTGCGACCCGTTCCTGCATCAGGAGCGCCGCCGGGGTCGCCCCCCGTGGGCGTGGTGACGCCGGGCCTCCTCCCCTGGGCCAGGCGGCTCAGGACCAGGAAGAGCCCGCCGAACACGCCGAAGAGGAGGACCCGCCAGATCGGCTCCACGGCCGCCAGGTCCACCAGAAGCAGCTTCGCCACCACCATGAAAAGGGTCGCCAGCCCCACCTTCTGGAGAGAGGGCCGCACGGCCAGGTAGCCGACCGCCAGGAGCGCCGTCCCCTCCACCCCGAACGCCAGGCTGACCCAGGCCTGCCCTCCCTCCAGGGGCAGGAGCTCCCGGGCGGTCCAGCCCAGCAGGCCCAGGTAGGAGGCGCCGAAGAGGAGTCCCCTCTCGTCACGGTCGGAGAGGCGGGTGGCAGCCAAGAGCGCCCCGCCCACCGCCGCCAGGTCCAGGAGGGACGACAGGTCCCCCTTCAGGAGCGTACCCTCTTCCCCCATCCGGCGCAGGAAGAGGGCCACCACCACCAACTGCACCATCCCGCCCAGCCCCCGCAGCACCTGGCTCCGCTTCTGTTCGCCCAGGGCGAGAAGGACCGCCGCCTCCACGATGAAGGCGAGGTAGAGGAGGTCCCCTGACAGGGCCAGCCCCAACCCCACGGTGAAGAGCAGGAGGGCCACATGGGACTGGGTGCGGGCCGACCCCTCGGGGTCTTCCCGCCCGGAGACCCACCAGCCAAACCACCGAGCCAGCAGCGCGGTCCCGAAGAACACCCAACCGACCTGGCCCCTGGGGAGATCCCACAGACCGGCGGAGAAGGCAATGGCCGCGAGAGGGACGAAGAGGGATAGGGCGTCGAGGTGGGCGCTCCAGGGGATGGCCTGGTAACGGGCCTCCGGGGGCGTCGGCGGCGGCCATCGCCCGGGATCGCTGGCGGCCAGGAGGGCCCTCACCACGGGGACGATCCACAGGGCCACGGCGCAGAGCACGATGCAGAGCTGGACCACCCAGGAGGACGCTCCGCCCGGGGGACCGTCAAGAAGCACTCCCGTTCCGAGGGCCAGCCAAGCTGTGACCGCGGCCGTGACAACCAGGGCCCGCCAGGCCCGAGCCAGATAGATGCCCGCGACCGTTCCCACGATGAGGCAGACGTAGAGAGCCAGGCCCGCTACCCGGGCCTGGACGGGGGTGAGCAGGAGCGGCGTCGCCAGGGCGCCGACGAGCCCGACCATGGCCAGCGACTGCCGCCCGCTCCTGAGGGAGAGGTACACCCCCAGGGCAGAGGCCAGGAAGAGAAGGCCGAAGGCCGCCCAGTAGGGGACGAGCGAATACCACTGGTGGGCGGCGTACCCGGTGATGAAGAAGGTGGCGATGCCCCCGCCCGCCAGGGCCATGCCCAGGTGCTCTCCCCGTCCGGCGCCCTGGAAGCCCAGGACCACCAGCGCCAGCCCGGCCGCGCCCCCGATGGCGATGCGCACGGCCGGCACCAGCCATCCCTGGTCGATGGAATACTTGAAGAAGAAGGCGACGCTCAGGAGGAGCAGGACGATCCCGACCCGGCTCAGGACCGGGCCCTGGGGCATGAGGAGGCTCTCCCAGCCGAGCCGAGGGCGCGGTGCTCGACCCGGGGGCGCGGCGTGGCGTGGGGTCTCGCCGGTCCGACCTCCGGTCT
>JBFYZE010000532.1:0-13904 GCA_041309665.1 Gemmatimonadales bacterium
GGAGCTCCGCGTCCCCGACGTCGCCCCCACGGGGGGACCGGTGTGGTTCTTCCCCTGGGAGCGCACCGACGTCGCCGACGACCTGAGGAGCGCGGCCGGACCATAGGGGTCGGGGACGCCCCGGCGCGGGCGTCCGTAAGGGGCCCGCCGGGGGATCCGGAACGATACGGAGAACCCCGCCGGCGCTGCGGAGTACTGCTGTGGGATCCTGGGGGCGCTCCGGCCTCCGGGGACTGTGCCGCGCACGAAGGAGCGCACTCCCGGTGCTGGTAGAGGTCAGGGTACAGAGCCTGGGGCTCGATCGATCCACGAACACTCCCGTGGTGGTACTCCAGGAATGCGGCGGCGGGCGTGTCCTGCCCATCTGGATCGGTCCCGGGGAGGCCAGCGCCATCGCCATGCACCTGGCATCCATGGAGTTCGCCCGCCCCCTCACGCACGACCTCATGGTGTCGGTGCTGAAGGGGCTGGGGGGCACGGTGCAGAAGGTGCTCATCACGCGCGTGGAGAACAGCACGTACTACGCCGAGGTCATCATCCAGCGCAACGGCCACGTGTTCTCGCTGGACGCCCGGCCCTCCGACTCGATCGCGCTGGCGCTGCGGGTGGACGCCCGCATCTATGCGCAGGAATCGCTCCTCGAGCACGCCTCCGTGGAGATCGCGGAGGACGAGCCCACGCTGGACGCGCCGCCCGTCCCGGCGGAGCCCGACACCCCGGAGGCCATGGGGCCGGAGGAGCTCAAGGAGCACCTCCGCAGGCTGAATCCCGAGGACTTCGGCCGCTTCACCCCGTGACCCTCCTGCCTGGGCGCAGCGCCCTCCTCGTCCTCGTCGTGGCCGCGGGCATCTCCTCCGCCGGGGGGGCGCGCGCGCAGGTCCCGGCCGAGCCCGTCCTGCACGGGCGCGCCCTCCTGGGGGACTCGGTCCTGCGTTCCGGCACGGTGATCCTCCACCGCGTCTCCGAGAGCGCCCAGGGCGAGGTGGATTCGGCCCGCGTCGCCGCCGACGGCTCCTTCTCGGTGCGCCTTCCTGCGGTCCCGGACCCGGAGCGCTCGGACGTGTACTTCGCGTCGGTGCGCCACGCCGGAATCCTCTACTTCGGCAAAGCCGTCACGCTGCCGGTTCAGCTGGACTCGCTCTACGAGATCCAGGCCTGGGACACGGTCATGGCGCCGGAAGGCGGCATCGAAGTCCCGGTGAAGGCACGGAGCATCTTCCTGGAGCGGGCCGAGGACGGACGCTGGCAGGTCACGGACCTGTTCGAGGTCCTCAACGACCGCCCCGGCACGCTGGTCGCGCTCGAAGGGGGGCTCACCTGGAGCCATCCGCTCCCCGACGGAGCCACGGACGCCGAGGTGAGCCAGACCGACCTCGTCGCCGGGGGCGCCGAGGTCAGGGACGGAAGGCTCGCCGTGACCGCCCCGATCCCGCCCGGGGAGCGCCTCTTCGTCGTGCGCTACACCGTGCCCGACCCCTTCCTGGCGATCCCGCTCCCCACCCGCACCGGCGCCCTGGAGGTCTTCGTCCGCGAGCCGGCGCCCGTCCTCGAGTCCCCGGCGCTCAGGCCCGGGCAGTCGGCGGAGCTGGAGCCCGGAGCCACCTTCCGGCGCCTCACCGGAGCCGCGCTCGAGGGAACGGTGGTGAGGCTCACGGAAGGGCGGGCCACCACCCAGCCACCCGTCCGCTGGATCGCCGTGACGCTGGCCCTCCTCCTGGCCGGCGTGGGTCTGTGGGCCACCAGGTCGGCTTTCGCGGTGACTGCTCCCGGCGCGCCCCGGCCAGCCGCTCGGGACCGGCGTTCCCTCGTGCTCGAGGTGGCCCGGCTCGACGAGGCGTTCGCATCCCGCCGGGCCGCCGCGACACCGGAGGAGCGCGGCGCCTACGAGGCGCGGAGGCGGGAGCTGATGCGGCGTCTCGCCTCGCTGGCCTGAGGCCGTGGCCCCCGTCAGCACGCCTGCCGTGCTCTTGCGGGCGCACGCGTTCGGAGAGACCAGCCGGATCCTGCGCTTCTACACCCGTGACCACGGCCTCCTCTCCGTGATGGCCCGGGGGATCCGGACGCGGAGCGGCAAGGGGGCCACGACGCTCGACACCTTCGCCTCGGGGGAGCTCACCGCGTACGTGAAGGCGCAGCGCGACCTGCACACCATGAAGGACTTCGCCTGCACCCGCTCCCGAGGTGGCCTGGGAGCGAGCGTGCTCCGCTTCGCCGGGGCTTCGGCGGTCGCCGAGCTGGTCGTGGTGCACACGGACCAGGAGCCCCATCCGGAGGTCTTCCAGGCCCTGGAGGAGAGCCTGGACTCCCTGGAGGAGGTGGGCGACGGGCAGGTCGCCGCAGCGTGCATCTCGGGGGCGTGGAGGGTGGTGGCGGCCTTCGGCTTCGCTCCGGAGATGGATCAGTGCGTCCGCTGCGGCGCCCCGCTGGGCCCGCAGGAGATGGGGCGTTTCGACCTGGCCGCGGGAGGGGCCCTCTGCCAGGCGTGCAGCGAGGGGAGCCACGACCCACGCGTCGGGCCCCGGGCGAGGGAGCAGCTGCGTGCCCTGGCGCGCGGAGCCCTCGACGTGCCCTTGAGCCACCCCAGGCGGCACCTGGCGCTCCTCTCCGGCTTCATCGAATTCCACGTGGCGCCCAGGCCTCTCAAGTCCCTCGCGTTCCTCGGGGAGCTCCTCCCCCGCGAAGAGGAGGCTTGAGATGCCACGCGCGATCGTGGGCACCGCGGGGCACATCGACCACGGCAAGACCGCCCTCGTGCACGCCCTCACCGGGGTGGACACGGACCGGCTTCCCGAGGAGAAGGCGAGGGGGATCACCATCGACCTGGGCTTCGCCGAGTTGGTGGCGCCCGACGGCGCGAGGCTCGGCGTGGTGGACGTGCCCGGGCACGAGGACTTCGTGCGCACCATGGTCGCAGGCGCCACGGGCATCGACGTGGTGCTCCTCGTCGTGGCTTCCGACGAGGGCGTCATGCCGCAGACCCGCGAGCACCTGGACATCGTCCAGCTCCTCGCCGTGCCTCGGATGGTGGTGGCCCTCACCAAGGTGGACCTGGTGGACGACGAGTGGCTCGCCCTCGTGTCCGAGGAGATCCGGGACGCGCTCGCCGAGACGCCCTACGCTGCCGCTCCCATCGCCTCCACCTCCTGCCGCCTGGGCACGGGCCTCGCTGAGCTCAGCGCCCACCTCTTCGAGGCGGCGGCCCAGGCCGGCGCCCGGGCGGAGGGCGATCTGGCCAGGCTCCCGGTGGACCGCTCGTTCACCGTCCAGGGGATCGGCACGGTGGTCACCGGCACCCTCTGGTCCGGCACGCTCGCGGCCGGGGAGCGGGCGCGCATTCTTCCCGGAAGCGGCGAGGGCCGCGTCCGCTCGGTTCAGGTCCACGGCCGCGACGTCCCCGCCGCACGCGCCGGAGAGCGCACGGCGCTGGCCCTCGCCGGCCTGGACAAGGGAGCGGCGGGGCGGGGGAGCGTGGTCGTGACGGACCCGTCCTGGGCCGCGACCTCCCTGGTCACCGTAAGGGCGCACCTCCTGCCCACCGCGCCGAGGAGCGTGGAGGCCGGCGAGCGCCTCCGCGCCCTCCTGGGGACGGCCGAGGTCATGGCCCGGTGCACCTTCCTGGAGGGGCGCCGGCCGCTCCAGCCCGGGGCGAGCGCGTGGGTGCAGCTCCGCCTGGAAGAGCCCGTGCTGGCCCGCACCGGAGACCGGGTGGTGCTGCGCAGCTACTCGCCCATGCTCACGCTCGGGGGCGGCGTCGTGGCGGAGCCCGTGGCGCCCAAGCGCCGCCGGTTGGAGGAGGGTGAGGCGAGTGCCCTTGAAGCGCTCGTCGCCGGGGGTCCTTTCGAGCGGGTCCGCGGGGCCCTCTTCCTCGGGGGTTGGCAGGGCGTCCCGGTGGTCTCGCTCCCCCAGGCCACCGGCCTGACGCCGGCGGCCGTGTCCGGGGCCCTGGCCCTCCTCGAGGCCGAGCGTGGGCTCGTGTCCCGTGGCACGGCGTTCGCCCCGGGCGTAGCCGACCAGGCCCGGGCGCGGATCGTGGAGGCCCTGGACCGCGGCCACGCGGCCGACCCCCTGCGCCCCTCCGTCCCGCTCGAGCGACTCCGGGAGGCGCTCCCGGCGTGGGCCTCCGCAGCGCTCGCAGAGGGCGTGATGCCTGCTTTGGCGCGCACCGGAGCACTGGAGCTCGCGGAGGGCGGAGCGCGGCGCCCCGGCTTCCGCGCGGTCCCCACGGCGGACCAGATGATCGCCTGCCGCGCCTTGCGGGACGCTTTCGAGGCCGCGGGCCTGGCGGCCCCCTTCCAGGAGGAGCTCCCCGACGCGCTCCGCGCACGCCCGGACCTCCCCGGGCTCCTCCGCCTCCTGGAGGCGGACGGGAGCCTGAGGAGCGTGGGCGGCGGGCTGATGGTCTCCACAGCGGCCCTGGAGGCCGCGGCACGGGCAATCACCAAGACCCTCGCTGGGCGCTCGGGCCTGGGGCCCGCGGACTTCCGGGAGGTCCTGCCGGTCTCACGGAGGCACCTGCTTCCCCTCCTGGCCCACTTCGACGGGATCGGCGTCACCCTTCGCCGCGGCACCCTCCGGGACGTCCCCAGCCGGACCTGAGGCGCCCCCCCGGCCCCACGGCAACGAAATGGCCCTCTCGCGCGTCCAAGGGGAAGGGCAGGACGGACGGGGCTTTCCTCCCGTCCGCCTTGACCCCGGTTCGCGCCCGGGACTACTATCTAGACGGCGCGAGTCGCTGAAGCGGAAACTCCTCCGGAGACGGCAGACGAAACTCGGTTACGGCACAGCAACTGTGCGGAGGCGTAGGTGAGACGCACCCTCGGCGTCTTGTCCGCCCTCCTTCTCCTGGTCGGCGGCACCCAGGGCCTTTCGGCCCAGCAGTCGGGCGGTGCGCCGCCCGGGCAGGCGGGCGGATTCCAACTCGATCAGAACTACCCCAACCCGTTCAACCCCGAGACGACGATCCCCTTCGTGCTCACGGAGGAGCTCTTCGCCGACGGGCGGGGGGCCGTAGTATCCCTGAGGATCTTCAACCTCCTTCAGGAGCTGGTCGCGGTCCCCGCGGCCCTGGGCCATCCTGGAGGGGAAGGGATCCAGGTCCGGCAGCTCGAGTACGCCCGCCCCGGACGCTACGAGGCGTTCTGGGACGGATTGGACCTCTCAGGCCGACAGGTGGCGTCGGGGATCTACTTCGTGCAGCTCACGGTCAACGGGATCACCAAGACGCGGAAGATGTACGTGCTCAAGTGACCGCGCTCCGCCCTCCGATGTGCCAAGGGGCGCCCCGCCGGGTGGCGGGGCGCCCCTTGTCGCTGGACGGGCCGACAGCCTCGCTCAGGGAGCCTTCTGGTCAAGGAGGGCGAGGAACTCCTCCGCGGTCTTCAGCTCGAGCAGCCGCTCCGGGACCTCGGGGTCCTTGGCGAACTGCGCGATCTTGCCCAGCACCGGCAGGTACTGGTTGGAGACCTCCAGCGGCGGGGCCACGATGAGGAAGAAGTTGAAGACCGGGCCCCCGTCGATGGCGTTGAAGTCGGTGCCGCCCGGCTTGCGGCCGTAGGCGAGGCGGAGCCGGTTCACCACCAGGGAGCGGCAGTGGGGGATGGCGATGCCCTTCCCGATCCCCGTGGAGCCCAGGTTCTCGCGGCGCTTCAGGGTCTTGAAGAGGATTCCCTCGGATTTCTCGTCCAGTCCCAGGAGGGAGACCAGCTCCTTGAGCAGGTCGTCCTTGGAGTCGGACTTCAGGTCGAGCTCCACGACGTCGGCCGTGAAGAGTTCCCTTAGCCGCATATATCGCCTCCGAACAATCCGGTGTCTGTCATAGGTCGGTCTGTAGCGCTGTATGTTAACATGGGGATACCGGGGGGCAACCACCGGCTGCATCACCCCCCTCCCGTCACCCTCCAGCTCCTCCCGGGCATGACCGACGTCTTCGCGCTCCTGGCGGGGGGTTCCACCCCCCTCTATCTGGCCCCCCAGGCGGGGGTCAGCGAGTCGCCGTTCCGCCGCCTCTGCCGCCGCTACGGCGCCGACGTTGTGGTCAGCGAGTTCGTGAGCGCCGCCGGGATCGTGAGGGGAACGCCCCGCTCCCGGGACTACCTGCGTTTCGAAGAGGCCGAGCGGCCCATCGGGGTCCAGATCTTCGGCGCCGACCCGGCGCAGATGGGAGAGGCCGCCGCGTTCGTGGCCGAAACGCACGGCCCGGACTTCATCGACATCAACTTCGGCTGCCCGGTGAAGAAGGTGGTGAAGCGCAACGGCGGGTCGGGGTGCCTGCGCGACCTGGACCTGGTGCAGCGCATCATCCGGGCAGTGGACGACGCCACGGCGCTCCCAACCACCGTGAAGATCCGCAGCGGCTTCGACGAGCAGACCCGCGACCCGGTGGGGATCGCCCTCCGGTGCCAGGACGCCGGCGCGCGGGCCCTGTGCCTCCATCCCCGCACGCGCGCGGACCTGTACGGCGGCCAGGCCCGCTGGAGCGAGATCGCGGCGGTCGTGAAGGCGCTCCGGATCCCGGTCATCGGGAACGGGGACATCAAGACGGGCATGGACGCCAGGCGCATGAAGGACGAGACCGGCTGCGCCGGCGTCATGATCGCCCGGGGGTCGCACGGGGACCCCTGGATCTTCACGCAGGCGCGTGCGGCCCTGAACGGCGACCCGGTCCCGAGCGAGCCGGACGTGGACGAGCGCTTCCGCATCTGCCTGGAGCACGCCCGCAACGCCATCGCCTTCGAGCGGCACCCGGAGCGCGCGATGCTGGACTTCCGCAAGCACCTGGGCTGGTACACGAAGGGGCTCCCGGAGGGGAAGCGGCTCAGGGTGGAGCTCTTCCAGACCACGACGCTCGCGCAGGTGGAGGACCTGCTGGAGGGCTACCTGGCGGATCTGGGCGCCGGCACCACGCCCTGAGCGCAAGGCGCGGCGCGCCGCCGGGTGGACCTCGACGCCGGGAGCAGGGTACCTTGTTGCAGACGGCTGTTTGAAAGAACCACCCGTCACCGGGGGCGTCACGGTTTCGACGTGTTTGGTGAACGTGGAGGAGCGTGCCGAGGCCCCGACACCTCGTAAAACCTCGGGAAAATTCATAGCTGCCAACACTGAACTGGCGCTGGCCGCGTAAGCTTCTTACCGGCCCGTTTCACGGATTGCCCGCCCAGGGCGGCCCGCTGAAACGTCGATGATCTGGGCTGGCTCCCCGGCAGTACCGCCGGGTCGGGGGGCGAGATTCAAGGTGGCTGGCCGAGGACCCGGTTGATCACTGGCCGACCGAGGCGAGACCAATCAGCGATCTACGCACGTAGTGCCTCTGCCGGACCCAATTGCGGACGCGGGTTCGACTCCCGCCGCCTCCATCAGAAAGCTCTGACCATCGTGAAGACGGTCAGAGCTTTCTGTGTTTCAAGGCCACGAAGGTTGGGCGGCGGGGGTCGAAGCCGCGCGGACCGGGGCGCAGCCCCGGGACGCCAAGCGGGTTCGAGCCGAGGAGCCCACACGCGCTCGTCAGATCCTCTCGTCCACCGACGAGACGGGCGAGGATGGGCCGAAGGCCCACCGCAGCCCACTCCCGCCGCCTCCACGCCCTCACGGCCTCGAGGTCGTGGGGGCCCCCTGGTTCCCTAGCGCAGAGGCGACGGGAACCAATCCCCGGCGTCCCTGTATCTGGCACGGCGGGCCGAAACCCGCGAGACTTCGCCCCGGCCCGAACGCAGACTCACGCCTGTCCCACCGAGCCCAGATTGCGCACCAAGCTCACCATCTTCAGCGTCGTCTTCCCCGTGGTGATGATCCTGGATCTCATCACCAAGCGGTGGGCCCTGGACGCGCTCGCGGCGCAGCGCGGAGAGCTCCTGGGGGGCCTGGTCCCGCTCACGCTCGCCTTCAACAAGGGGGCGGCGTTCGGGATCCGGGTGGGCGACGACTCCAGGTGGCTCTTCGTGCCCATCACCATCGTGGCGCTGGGGCTCCTGGTGTACATCCTGGCCCAGACCGCCCAGCGCGACTACCCACGCATCCTCGCCATCTCGCTCGTGGTGTCGGGCGCGGTGGGGAACCTCTACGACCGGGTGCGTTGGAGCCGGGGCGTGGTGGACTTCCTCGGCCCCATCGACCTGGGGATCTACGACTTCCCGATCTTCAACGTGGCCGACATCGCCATCACCTGCGGAGCCATCCTGCTCGCCTGGTCCTTCCTCATGGAGGAGCGGGCGGAACGGGCAGCCGCGCAGAGCGCATCGGGCGTCGAGCCCACGCCCTGATCCCGCTGGACCGCCGCGGACGCGCGGAGAGCGCTAACCCTCCAGGGCAGCGTCCAGCCTGATCTCCACCGCGGACAGTGCCTGGGACACCGGGCACCCAACCTTGGCCTTCTGGGCGTGCTCCTGGAACCCGGCCGCGTCCAGCCCCGGCACCACGGCGCGGCACACCAGCTCGATGAGCGTGATCCCCACACCGCCCTCCACCTTGGTGAGGTGGACCTTGGCCGTCGTCTTCACGCTGGCGGGCGTCTTCCCCGCCTGGGCAAGCATGTTGGAGAGGGCCATGGAGTAGCACCCGGCGTGTGCCGCCGCGATGAGCTCCTCGGGGTTGGTTCCCGTCCCCTCCTCGAAGCGCGAGGAGAACGAGTACTGGCCATCGATGGCGCCCGTCTGGGACTTGATGGTGCCCTTGCCCTTGGGCAGGTCGCCCTGCCACTCGGCGCTTGCGCTCCGGACCGGCATCGTTCGTCAACTCCTGTTCTGGGATGGCGGGCTCGGACGCCCGACCGGGCCGGCCCTTGGGGCAATTTCCCCGAAAACGGGGGGGCCGGTCAAGCCGCACTGTTGACGGACGCCTCCCGGCGTCGGAGAATGACCTGACCGCACCCCTTCCTCTACCACGAGGCGATAGCATGTTGAAGCGCACGCTACGCCCGCTCCTGGCCCTCACCCTGCTGGCGGTCTTCGCCGCGCCAGGCTGGGCCCAGCACCGGGTCACCACGCCGGAGCAGCACTTCGGCCACCAGATCGGTGCCGACTACGTCCTGCCGACCTACACCAAGCTCCATGAGTACTTCATCAAGCTGGCTGGCGAGTCGGACCGGATGCTCCTCGACACCATCGGGATGACGTCCGAGGGACGTCCCCAGGTCATGGCCATCATCTCCTCCCCGGAGAACATCAGGAACCTCGACCGCTACAAGGAGATCGCCCGGCGTCTCGCGAAGGCCGAGGGCGTGACCGAGGCCCAGGCGCGTCAGCTCTCCCAGGAGGGGAAGGCCGTCATCTGGATCGACGGAGGCCTGCACGCCACCGAGGTCGTCGGCTCCAACCAGCTCATCGAGCTGGTCTACCAGATGAACAACAACACGGACGCGGAGACACTCCGCATCCTCAACGACGTCATCCTCCTCGCCGTCCACGACAACCCCGACGGCATGGAGCTCGTGGCCAACTGGTACATGCGGGAGCCCGAGCCCACGAAGCGGAGATCGGGAGACATTCCCATCCTGTACCACAAGTACGTGGGGCACGACAACAACCGCGACTCGTACATGAGCGCGCTCGCCGAGACCACGAACATGCTCCGGGTCCAGGCCCGGGAGTGGTTCCCCCAGGTGGTGTACAACCACCACCAGACCGGCCCCGCCGGCGCCGTGATCTTCGTGCCCCCCTTCCGGGACCCGCCGAACCACTACCTCGACCCCCTCATCCTCACCGGGATCGACCAGATCGGCTCGGCGATGCACCAGCGCTTCGTGAAGAACGGGCAGGGCGGCTCGGCCATGCGCCGCGTGGCGCGGTACTCCACCTGGTGGAACGGAGGCGTGCGCACCACGCCCTACTACAAGAACCAGATCGGCCTGCTCTCGGAGATCATCGGCAACCCGACCCCGGAGATGATCCCGTTCATCCCCCAGCACCAGCTCCCCAGGGGAGACCTTCCCCTCCCGGTGGAGCCGGGGGTGTGGCACTTCCGCCAGTCCATCGATTACTCCATGACCGCCAACATGGCGGTCCTGGACTACGCCTCGCGGAACCGTGACCACATGCTCTTCAACATCTGGCGCATGGGCATGAACTCCATCGAGCGAGGGAGCAAGAACTTCTGGACCATGATGCCCGAGGAGACCGAGGCCGCCGCCAAGGTCACCCAGCGCGGCACCCACGATGACTACGTGCGCCTCCTCAAGGATCCGGCGAACCGCGATCCGCGAGGGTTCATCATCCCCTCGGACCAGAAGGACTTCCCAACGGCCACGAAGTTCGTCAACACGCTCATCAAGAACGGCGTGGACGTGCACGTGGCTACCGCCGCGTTCAGCGTGAACGGGAAGAACTACCCGGCGGGCTCCTACGTGGTGAAGACGGCCCAGGCCTTCCGACCCCACGTCCTGGACATGTTCGAGAAGCAGAACCACCCCAACGACTTCGAGTATCCGGGCGGCCCCCCGATCCCGCCCTACGACGTCAGCGGGTGGACGCTGGCGTGGCAGATGGGCGTCCAAAGCGAGCGGATCCTGGACGGCTTCAACGGGCCGTTCCAGCTCTTCACCGGCGACCTGCTGACGCCGCCGGCAGGAACCATCAGCGGCGTGGGCAACGCCCGCGGCTACCTGGTGGACCACATCAACGACGCGTTCATCGCCGTCAATCGGGTGCTGAAGAAGGGCGGCAAGGCCACGTGGTACACCGACGCCGTGACGGCGGAGGGCAAGAGCTTCGAGCCCGGTGCCATCTACCTGGAGACGGACCGCGCCACCATCGACCAGCTGGCCAAGGAGAAGGGGCTGAGCTTCGTGGGCGTGGCCCGGGCCCCCCAGGGGACGTCCATGCCGCTGCGGAAGGTCAAGATCGGGCTCTGGGACCGCTACGGCGGATCCATGCCCTCCGGGTGGACGCGGAAGCTCCTGGAGGACTTCGAGTTCGACTTCGACGTGCTCTTCCCGCCGGACCTGGACACGAAGGACCTGTCCAAGTACCACGTCCTCCTCTTCGAGGACGGGGCCATCCCGGCGCCGGGCCCGGCCCGGCCGGCCATGGGAGGCGGCTACGGCGGCGGGGGCGCCATCGATCCCGCCACCATTCCCGTCGAGTACCGGGGTCGCATCGGCAGCATCACCGCCGATAAGACCCTCCCACGCATCCTGGACTTCGCCCGCAAGGGCGGCGCGGTCATCACCATCGGGTCGTCGGCGAACCTGGCGTACCACGCCGGGCTCCCGGTCACCGACCAGCTCGTCGAGAACGGCCAGCCCCTGGCCCGGGAGAAGTACTACATCCCGGGCACGATCCTGAGCGTGAAGGTGGAGCACACCACGCCGCTCACGCAGGGGCTGAAGGACCGGGCCGACATCATGTTCGACGAGAGCATCGTGTTCAAGCTCAACCCCGGCGCCGAGAGCCAGGGCGTGAAGAAGATCGCCTGGTTCGACTCGCCCGCGCCGCTGCGCAGCGGATGGGCGTGGGGCCAGGAGTACCTGAACCAGGGCGTGACGGCCATCGAGGCCGACCTGGGCAAGGGAAAGCTCTTCATCTTCGGGCCGCCCATCACGTTCCGCACGCAGCCCCACGGTGTGTTCCCGCTCCTGTTCAACTCGATCTACTACGGGACCACCACCCGCCGTCCGGGCTCGTGACGCCCGACGCGGTTCGCTAGCACGAGGGGGCGTCCGGCGAGTGCCGGACGCCCCCTCCGTCGTTCGGGGCCTGGACGCAGGTCGCCTCAGCTCACCGGCCGCACCCCCGCCTGCGCCAGAAGGATGAGCAGCGCGCGCTGGATCCCCAGGTGGCCGTCGCGGTTCAGGTAGTACTCGTCCAGGGAGTGGGCCCCGCCTCCGACCCCACCTCCGCCGATGGTGATGGCGGGGATGCCCAGGGAGATGGGGATGTTGGCGTCGGTCGAGCTGCGTCCCAGGCGCGGCTCGGAGCCGAACATGCGGGTGATGGCCACGGCCCGCTGGACGATGGGATCGGATTCGGCGATCTCGCCCGACGGGCGCCGTCCGATGAGCACCATCTCAGCCGTCACCGCCGCCCCGTGGCGCCGGTCCGCGTTCTCCTCGGCCACGGCCTTCTCCACGGCCGCGTGCAGCGCCGCGTCGATGCGCTCCAGGCTGGCCGGGCTCTCGGCGCGCATGTCCACCTCCATGGAGACCTCGAAGGGGATCGAGTTCACCGAGGTGCCGCCCTGTAGGACGCCCACGTTGAAGCTGGTCCGGGGCCCCGTGGATGTGAGGGAGTCGCCGACCTCGTCGAAGTGGCGGATGGCCCGGCCCAGGGCGTGGGCCGGGTTGGCCAGGCCGAAGGCGCCCCAGGAGTGGCCGCCGGGGCCCCGGAAGAAGACACGGTAACGGTTGGAGCCCAGACCCTGGTGGGTGATGCCCTCCTGGCCCGTGCCGTCGATGGAGATGAACGAGCCGATGGGCGGGCCGCCGGCGCGGAAGAGGTGCTTCATGCCCCGTAGGTCGCCCAGCCCCTCCTCCCCCACGTTGCCGATGAAGAGGATGTCTCCGTCGGTGCGGATGCCCGCGTCGCGCACGGCACGGGCCAGGGCCAGGACCGCCGCCACGCCGCGGGTGTCGTCGGAGACCCCCGGGGCGTACAGCGTGTCGCCGCGCATGCGCACGGTCACGTCCGTCCCTTCGGGGAACACCGTGTCCAGGTGCCCTGAGATGGCCACCGCAGGAGCGCTCCCCCGTCCCTTCCTCAGGCCGATGACGTTCCCCACCTCGTCCACCCACACCGAGTCCAGGCCCAGCTCCACGAGCTTCTGGCGGAAGCGCTCGCCCTTGGGCCCCTCGCCGAAGGGCGGCGCTGGGATCTGGGTCAGCTCCACCTGGTCGGCCATGGTGATGGCGTCGCCCTGCTGGATGAGCTCCATGGCCCGCTTCACGGCGGGGTGCTGGGCCAGGCGCCGCACCTCTTCGTCGAACGACGAGGTCTGGGCAGCGAGGTGGGAGGGTGCGACGGCGACGACGAGGGCGAGGACCACGGAGCGAAGCGGCGACGGCATGACGGCTCTCCTGTGAGGGGTCCCTGCGGTGGGGGCACGCCGGGTCGAGCGACGCTAAGGGAATGGCGGGCCGGAGACAATCCTCACATGGCTCTCGTCACCCTCCCTGCCGTGCCCCAGGTAGACCGCGACAGCCTCCGGGCGATGTTGGACCAAGCGCACCTGTCCATCGTGGTGCTCACCGGCGCCCACGATCCGGCGGTGGAGCCGGACCTCATGGAGGCCGGGGCCGAGGACTGCCACGTGAAGCCCCTGGACCCCGGGAACCGGTTGATTTTCGGGCCCGTTTCCATGAAGGTACATGGCTATCTACCGGCCTCCCGCTAACCCCGCCGACATGCCCAACCTCATCGCGCCCCTGGCCGCCTGGTTCGCGGGATTCGGCCGCGGTACCCAGGTGACGCTGGCGCACGCAGGCGCCCTGGGGCGGCTGTTCTGGCAGATTTGCCGGGTCACGGTGCAGCTCAAGGTGTCGTTCCGGGACATCGTCAACCAGTTCTACATCATGGGGATCCAGAGCCTCCCCATCGTGCTGGTGACCGGGGCGCTTGCGGGGATCGTGACGAGCCAGCAGGGCGGCTACCAGATGACCAGCATCGTGCCCCGCTACGTGCTGGGGAGCCTGGTGGTCGAGACCGTGGTCCTGGAGATGGGCCCCGTGCTCACCGCCATCGTCCTGGTGGGCCGCGTGGGCGCCCGGATCACCGCCGAGCTGGGCACGATGGTGGTCTCGGAGCAGATCGACGCGTACCACTCCCTGGGCCGGGATCCGGTGGCCCTCCTGGCCGCCCCGCGCGTCATCGCCGGCGTGATCGTCCTGCCCCTGCTGGTGGGGATCGCGAACTTCGTCGGCATCATCGCGGGCATGCTGGCGGCCTACATCGACGCCGGGCTCGGGTTCGAGTCGTTCTTCT
>JBFYZE010000533.1:0-10295 GCA_041309665.1 Gemmatimonadales bacterium
GCCTCGTGGCCCTGCTGGAGGGCGTCCCTGCAGGCCTGGGCCTGGAGATGGAGCGGGACGTGGATCCCGAGCTCCGCCGCCGCCAGGGGGGGCACGGACGCGGGCGGAGGATGCAGATCGAGGCGGACCGGGCGGAGCTCCTGAGCGGCGTCCGGCTGGGCGAGACCCTGGGCTCGCCCATCGCCATGGTGGTGTGGAACCGGGACTGGGAGAACTGGAAGACGGCCATGAGCCCCCTGCCGGCCGCTGAGGGTGAGAACCCCAAGTCGCTCCGGCCCCACTACCTCCCGCGGCCCGGGCATGCCGACCTGGCGGGCGCACTCAAGTACGACCGCCGCGACGTGCGCGACATCCTGGAGCGCGCCTCCGCCCGGGAGACCGCCGCCCGGGTGGCGTGCGGAGCCGTCGCCAAGCGGTTTCTGGCCGAGTTCGGCATCGCCGTGGGGAGCCACGTGGTGTCCATCGGGGACGTGGCCGCGTCCGTGCCGGAGACGCTCCCCGAGGAGCTGAACGCCGCCGCCGACCTCGACCCGGTCCGGTGCCTCGATCCGGAGGCGTCGACGCGGATGGTGGCCGCCATCGACGGGGCCCGGGAGCGTGGGGACACCCTGGGCGGCGTCTTCGAGGTGGTGGCGACGGGCGTCCCGGTCGGGCTCGGGAGCCATGTCGCTTGGGACACGAAGCTGGACGGGCGCCTGGCGGCGGCGGTCATGTCCGTCCAGGCGGTGAAGGGCGTGGAGATCGGCCTGGGCTTCGAAGGCGCCCGTCGTCCCGGCTCGGAGGTCCACGACCCCATCGTGCGCGCCCCCGACAAGCCCCGGGCCGGCGGCCTGGGCCGCTCCTCGAATCGGGCCGGCGGGCTCGAGGGGGGCGTCACCACCGGGGAGCCCCTGGTGGTGCGCGGCGCCATGAAGCCCATCTCCACGCTCCGCCGGCCCTTGGCCAGCGTGGATCTGCGGGACGGCTCGGCGGGCGACGCCGCGGTGGAGCGGAGCGACGTGTGCGCGGTTCCGGCGGCCGCGGTGGTGGGGGAAGCGATGGTGGCTCTGGTGATCGCCGACGCCTTCCTGGAGAAGTCCGGTGGCGACTCGGTGGGGGAGGTCCGCCGAAACTTCGCGGCGCAGCTGGCGTACCTGGCCCGGCGCGGCTTCGGGGAGCGCTGACCTTGCCCCCGTCCCGGCGCCTGGTCCTTGTGGGGTTCATGGGGTGCGGGAAGTCGTCGGTGGGCCGGCTCCTGGCGCGGCGCCTGGGGTGGGACTTCCTCGACCTGGACGCTCGGGTGGAGAAGGCGGAGGGGAGGTCCGTGGCGGCGATCTTCGCCGAATCCGGGGAGGCGCACTTCCGGGCCGCCGAGGCGCGGGAGGCGGAGAGGGCCCTGTCGCGGGACGGGGTGGTCCTGGCCGCGGGGGGAGGGTGGGCCGCCCAGCCCGGGCGGCTCGCCGGCCTCCCGGAAGGCACCATCTCCGTGTGGCTCCGCGTGTCCGCCGAGGAGGCGGTGCGGCGGGCCAGGCCACGGTCCGGGAGGCGGCCCCTCCTCGCCGGCCCGGACCCGCTCGGGACGGCCCGCGAGCTCCTGTCCCGGAGGGAGGCGGAGTACGCCCGCGCGCACCTGGAGGTGGACACGGAGGGCAGAACCGTGGAAGATGTTGCGGCCCGGGTGCTCCAGCTTCTGGAGTCCGAGCCTGGGATTCACACCCCGTTGGAGACCTGTTAACGGCATGGCGAAGCACCTGGTCATCGTGGAGTCTCCGGCGAAAGCCCGGACCATCGGACGCTACCTCGGGAGCGGTTACGAGGTGGCGGCCTCGGTGGGGCACGTGCGGGACCTCCCCACCAAGGAGCTGGGCGTGGACGTGGCCAACGGCTTCGAGCCCCACTACGTCACCATCCGCGGGAAGGGGAAGATCCTCACCGAGCTCAAGCAGAAGGCCAAGTCGGCCGAGCTGGTCATCCTCGCCACCGACCCCGACCGCGAGGGCGAGGCCATCGCGTGGCACGTGGCCGAGCAGCTCGGCTACGACAAGCACGACGGGGAGCGCTTCCGCCGGGTCCAGTTCCGCGAGATCACGAAGGCGGCCGTCCAGGAGGCCCTGAAGAGCCCCGGGCCCATCGACATGCGGAAGGTGGAGGCCCAGCAGGCCAGACGGATCCTGGATCGCCTGGTGGGCTACCAGGTGAGTCCCCTCCTGTGGAAGCCCATCCGCCCCGGGCTCTCCGCCGGCCGGGTGCAGACGGTGGCGCTGCGCCTCATCTGCGAGCGTGAGGACGACATCCGCGCGTTCAGGGAGGAGGAGTACTGGTCCATCACCGCACACCTGGTGAAGGACGAGCAGCCCTTCGACGCCAAGCTCCACCAGATCGACGGAAAGGCCTTCACCCTGGGCGATCAGGCGGCGGCCTCGGCGGTGGTGACGGCCGTGACGGGCGTGCCCTTCGGCGTCACCGACGTGAAGCGCCGGGAGCGGCGCAAGAACCCCGCCCCTCCGTTCACCACGTCCACGCTCCAGCAGGAGGCGGCCAAGCGCCTCGGTTTCTCCGCCCGGCGCACCATGTCGGTGGCGCAGCGGCTCTACGAGGGCCTGGACGTGGGCGCGCGGGGAAGCGCGGGGCTCATCACCTACATGCGCACCGACTCCACCCGGGTCTCCCCCGGGGCGGTGCAGCAGGCCCGGGAGTGGATCCAGGGCGAGCTGGGCAAGGCCTTCGTGGCGCCCACGCCCCAGCTCTGGGGCGGGGCCCAGCCGAAGGGCGCCCAGGAGGCCCACGAGGCCATCCGCCCCACCGACGTGACCCTCCACCCCTCCGAGGCGGTCCGGTACCTGGACACGGAACAGGCGAGGCTCTACGAGCTCATCTGGCTCCGGTTCGTGTCGGGGCAGATGGCGGCGGCGGTCTACGACACCACCACGGTGGACTTCGACCTGCGCGGCTCCGACCGGCGCTCGTACCTGTTCCGGGCCACCGGCTCGGTGGTCAAGTTCGAGGGTTTCACCCGCCTCTACCTGGAGGCCACCGAGGCGGGCGAGCACCGGCGCCTGGACGACCTGGAGCCTCTCCCCGCCCTTTCCGAGGGAGACGAGGGCGAGCTCAGGGGCATCGAGCCCCGGCAGCACTTCACCCAGCCGCCTCCGCGGTTCTCCGAGGCCAGCCTGGTCAGGGAGATGGAGCGCCTTGGGATCGGCCGCCCGTCCACGTACGCACAGATCCTCTCGACCATCGTGGACCGGGGATACGTGGACCTGGAGCAGAAGCGCTTCCACCCCACCGATCTGGGTGAGGTGGTGGCGAAGCTCCTGGTGCGCATCTTCCCCAACCTCTTCGACGTGGCCTTCACGAGCCGCATGGAGACGGAGCTGGACCGGGTGGAGGACGGGGAGGTGGAATGGCGCCGCCTCCTGGGGGACTTCTACCCTCCGTTCCTGGAGCGCCTGGAGCATGGGACCGCCGGCTCGGACGAGATCATCAAGGAGATCCTCGCCGCCGAGGGCGAGTCCTGCGAGCGGTGCGGGAGGCCCATGCTGGTGCGGTGGAACCGGTTCGGCCGGTTCCTGGGCTGCTCGGGATACCCCGAGTGCCGGAGCACGCGCTCCCTGGACGGCCCCGCTCCCGAGGGCGAGGTCCTGGGCGCCCACCCCGGGGAGGGGCGTCCCGTCCTGCTCAAGGCGGGCCCGTACGGGCCCTACGTGGAGCTGGAGGCCGCGGCGGGGGAAGAGAAGCCCCGTCGGATGAGCCTGCCCAAGGGAAAGCTCCCCGAGGACGTGGATCTGGACTACGCCGTGCGCCTGCTCAGCCTCCCCCGCCCGGTGGGGACGGACCCCGCCAGCGGCGAGGAGGTGGTGGCGGGGATCGGGCGCTTCGGGCCCTTCGTGCGCCGCGGAAAGGTCTTCGCGAGCCTGAAGAGCGACGAGGAGCTCTGGGGGATCTCCCTCCCCGACGCCGTGGCCCTCGTGGATGCCAAGCTCGCCGGGAAGCGTGACGCCCTGAAGCAGCTGGGCAAGCATCCGCAGACGGGCGCCGAGCTCGTGGTCCTTTCGGGGCGCTACGGCGCCTACGTCACCGACGGCACGGTGAATGCCACCCTCCCGAAGGACATGGAGCCGGAGGAGCTGGAGCTGGAGGAGGCGCTCGACCTCCTGGCCAAGGCCGCCGTGCGCAAGGGGAGCACCAAGGCGAAGCCCAAGGGGAGCCGGGGGCGCAAGCGGGGCACGTGAGCTCCGTGGTCACCGTGGTGGGGGGAGGGCTGGCCGGGTGCGAGGCCGCCGTCCAGCTCGCCCGGCGCGGAGCGTGCGTCCGCCTCGTGGAGATGAGGCCGGTGCGCTCCACCCCCGCCCACCGCACCGACTCGCTGGGCGAGCTGGTGTGCACCAACTCGTTCAAGAGCGAGGATCCCGTGAACGCCCACGGCCAGCTCAAGCGCGAGATGCGCGCGCTGGGCTCGGTGCTCCTGGCCTCCGCGGAGCGCGCCCGGGTGCCGGCGGGATCGGCGCTGGCGGTGGACCGTGACCTCTTCGGCCGTGCCATGACCGAGGCGGTGGCCGCCGAGGAGCGCATCCAGGTGGTGCGCGAGGAGGCGACGCAGCTCCCCGAGGGCCCTGCGGTGGTGGCCACCGGCCCGCTCACGTCCGACGCCCTGTCCGCGGCCGTGCGCGCCGCTCTGGGGGATGGCGGCCTGGCGTTCTACGACGCCATCGCCCCCATCGTGCACCGCGATTCCCTGGACGAATCGGTGGTCTTCCAGGCCGGGCGCTTCGGCGAGGACGCCGACTATCTCAACTGCCCCATGAGCCGGGACGAGTACGAGGCGTTCATCGCCGCGCTGCGCGCCGCAGACGTCCACGAGGGCCACGATTGGGACGCGGTGCCCTTCTTCGAGGGGTGCCTTCCCATCGAGGTCATGGCCGCCCGCGGCGTGGACACCCTGCGCTTCGGGCCCATGAAGCCCATCGGCCTCACCGACCCGCGCACGGGGCGCCGTCCGTGGGCCGTGGTCCAACTGCGCCGCGAGGATCGCGCCGCCCAGATGTGGAACCTGGTGGGATTCCAGACCCGCCTCCGCATCCGCGAACAGAAGAAGGTCTTCACGATGATCCCGGGGCTCGCCGGCGCCGAGTTCCTCCGTTGGGGATCCATCCATCGGAACAGCTACCTCGACTTCCCCCGCTGCCTCACGCCCCACGGGTCGCTCCGCGAGCGGACCGACCTGATCTTCGCGGGCCAGCTCACCGGGGTTGAGGGGTACACCGAGTCCGCCGCGAGCGGGATCCTGGCGGGGGTCAACCTGGCGCGGGTCCTGGAGGGGAAGGAGCCGGTGGTCCCGCCGCCCACCACCATGCTGGGTGCGCTCCTGCGCTACCTCCGGGAGGGGGCCCCCGAGCGCTTCCAGCCCATGAACTCCAACTGGGGGCTGGTGGATCCTCTCCCCGAGGCTATCCGCGACAAGCACGCCAAGCGGGAGGCGCTGGCGCGCCGGGCCCAGGAGTCCCTTCGCTCCTGGATGGCCGCCCACGGCCTCGAGCCGGCGCACACGGCCCCGGCCGCGGGCGGGTGACCGTGGCCGCGCCCGCTCGGGACGGGACGCTCCACCGCCCGGAGGTCCAGGCGTACCTCCGGCACCTGGCCGACGAGCGCCAGCTCTCCACCAACACGGTCAAGGCGTACGCCCGGGACCTGGAGGAGCTGGACACCTTCCTCTCCGAGTACCTGGGGCGCTCCGACTGGGGGTGGGAGGAGGCCGACCGGCTGGCGCTGCGGGGCTTCCTGGGATGGTGCCGCAGGGGCGGGCGTTCCCGGCGCACCGTGGCGCGTAAGCTCTCCGCCGCCCGGACGTTCTTCCGCTTCCTGCACCTGGAGGACCGCATCCCCAGCAACCCGACCCGGGCGGTGCGGGCGCCCAAGGTGGACCGTCACCTCCCGGGTCACCTCTCCACCGCGGACATCCAGGGCGTCTTCGACGTGGCGGAGAGCCGCGCCGCCGGCAACACGCTCCAGGCCACCCGGGACCTCCTCATCCTCGAGCTCCTCTATGGGAGCGGGCTGCGGCTTTCCGAGCTCCACGGCCTCGACCTGGACGCCCTGGACCGGCGCTCGGCCCAGGTGCGGGTGCTGGGGAAGGGAAACAAGGAGCGCATCGTCCCCGTGACCCGCCGGTCGCTGGCCGCGCTGGAGCGCTACGAGCCGCGCCGCTCGGAGGCGTCGGGGGGCGGCGGGGCGGTGCTCGTCAACGCCCGCGGGGGCCGGCTCTCCCGGCGCTCGATCCAGGAGGCGGTGCGCCGCGGCCTGGAGGCGGCCGCCGGGGCCCGGGGGCTCTCGGCGCACGCGCTGCGCCACACGTTCGCCACCCACCTGCTCGAGCAGGGCGCCGACCTTCTCGCGGTGAAGGAGCTCCTGGGGCACGTGAGCCTCTCCACGACCCGGATCTACACGCACACGACCAAGGAGCGGCTCCTGCGGGTCTACCGCGACGCCCACCCGCGCTCCGGGGGCTAGGACCCGAGTCTGCCAATTCGGCAGAAGGGGCGTTAGCTTTCGAGGCTCCCCAGCGGGGCTGGCTGTCCACGAACGCGGCAGCGCCATCCAACCAGGCGAGAAATGCGGGATTCCATGAAGCTCCCCACCGTCCGCTCCACCACCGTCCTCGCCGTCCGCAGGAACGGCCGCGTCGCCATGGGCGGCGACGGGCAGGTCACCGTGGGCGACACCATCGTGAAGGCCAGTGCCCGCAAGGTGCGCGCGCTCAAGGAAGGGAAGATCCTGGCGGGCTTCGCCGGGGCCGTGGCCGATGCGTTCACGCTCTTCGAGAAGCTGGAGGAGAAGCTCGAGCGCTACCCCGGCAACCTCACCAAGGCCGTGGTGGAGCTCGCCAAGGACTGGCGGACCGACCGGTACCTGCGCCGCCTCAACGCCCTCCTCGCGGTGGCGGACCAGCAGCACCTGTTCCTGGTGAGCGGCACCGGCGACGTGATCGAGCCCGACGACGACATCCTGGCCATCGGCTCCGGGGGCACCTACGCCCTGTCCGCGGCCCGCGCGCTCCAGCGCCACTCGAGCCTGGAGGCCCCTGAGATCGTTCGCGAGGCGCTGAAGATCGCCGGCGAGATCTGCATCTACACGAACGAGGACATCGTGGTCCTGGAGCTCCCGGGAGGCGAGGGATGACCACCAAGCCCATGGAGGCGTCGCCCCCGCCCGCGGGACCTGCGGGCGAGATCCCCGGCGAGTCTCCCCAGGAACTCCCCTGGCTGGACGAGCTCACCCCCCGTCAGATCGTGGCCGAGCTGGACAAGTACATCGTGGGGCAGGACGAGGCCAAGAAGGCCGTGGCCATCGTGCTCCGGAACCGCTGGCGCAGGCAGCGCGTGAACGAGGAGATGCGGGAGGAGATCCTCCCCAACAACCTCATCCTCATCGGGCCCACCGGCGTGGGGAAGACGGAGATCGCGCGGCGCCTGGCACGGCTGGCGGGGGCGCCCTTCCTCAAGGTGGAGGCGTCGAAGTTCACCGAGGTCGGGTACGTGGGCCGGGACGTGGAGTCCATCATCCGCGACCTGGTGGACATCTCCGTGAACCTCGTGCGCGCCGAGCGTGAGGACGAGGTGCAGCCGTCGGCGGACGAGCGCGTGGAGGAGCGCCTCCTGGACCTGCTCCTGCCGCCGGTGAAGGACGAGAAGCCCGAGCCCGACGACACCTCCCAGACCCAGATCTTCATCGCGGGGCCCTCCGGGGTCGAGACGT
The DNA here is from genome assembly GCA_041309665.1 of Gemmatimonadales bacterium. Classification (GTDB taxonomy): domain Bacteria; phylum Gemmatimonadota; class Gemmatimonadetes; order Longimicrobiales; family Gaopeijiaceae; genus SZUA-318. The sequence continues at coordinate 7,732 of JBFYZE010000533.1, forward strand.
CGGAGGAGGAGGCGACGCCCGTCACCCGCCGCCATCGCACCCGGGAGAAGCTCCGCCAGCTGCTCAAGGACGGGAAGCTGGAGGACCGGGAGGTGGAGGTGGAGGTGCAGCAGGCGCCCTCCCTTGACGGGATGATGGTCCCCATGGGAGGCGGTGAGGGGATGGACCCCAACTTCGTCGAGATGCTCCAGGACATGCTTCCCAAGCGCACCAAGCGCCGCAGGGTGAGCGTGTCCGAGGCCCGTCGCGTCCTCCTCCAGGACGAGCTGGACAAGCTCGTGGACATGGACGAGGTGGTGAACGAGGCCCTGTTCCGCGCCGAGGAGATGGGGATCGTCTTCCTCGACGAGATCGACAAGATCGCCGGCGAGCGGGGCGGGTTCGGCCCCGACGTGAGCCGCGAGGGGGTGCAGCGCGACCTCCTCCCGGTGGTGGAGGGCTCCACCGTGGCCACCAAGTACGGCCTGGTGCGCACCGACCACATCCTCTTCATCGCGGCCGGCGCGTTCCACGTCGCCAAGCCCTCCGATCTGATCCCCGAGCTCCAGGGCCGCTTCCCCATCCGGGTCGAGCTGAAGAGCCTCGGGGAGAAGGAATTCGTCCGCATCCTGACGGAGCCCAAGAACGCCCTTCTGGGCCAGTACCGGGCCCTCATCGAGACGGAGGGCTCCGGGGTGGACTTCACCGACGAGGGCGTGGCGGAGATCGCCCGCATCGCCGCCGAGTTGAACGAGCGCATGGAGAACATCGGCGCGCGCCGGCTCCAGACCGTGATGACCACGCTCCTGGAGGACATGCTCTTCGATCTGCCGGAGAGCGGCACCCAGCCGGTGGTGGTGGACGGGGCCTTCGTGCGCGACCGCCTCAAGAAGGTGGCGGAGGACGAGGACCTCCGCCGCTACATCCTGTAGACGCGAGGATCTGCATCATGCCATCCAAGAAGGACTTCCTGGCCGTACCCGACTTCGAGCGGGAGGAGCTCCTGGCCGTGTTGGAGCGCGCCCGGCGGCTGAAGGCCGGCGAGGAGCGAGGCGCACCGCTGGCCGGGAAGAGCCTGGCCATGATCTTCCGGAAGAGCTCCACGCGCACCCGGGTGTCCTTCGAGGTGGGCATGACCCAGCTCGGCGGACACGCGCTCTTCATCTCCGACCGGGACAGCCAGATGGGGCGCGGCGAGTCCATCCGCGACACCGCCAAGGTGCTCTCGGGCTACGTGGACGGGATCATGATCCGGACCTTCGCCCACGCCGAGGTCGAGGAGCTCGCCAGGCACGCGTCGGTCCCCGTCATCAACGGCCTCACCGACCTCCTGCACCCGTGCCAGGTCATGGCGGACCTGCAGGCCGTCCAGGAGGAGTTCGGCTCCGAGCTCCGCGGCCGTGTCGTCACGTGGATCGGAGACGGGAACAACATGGCCAACTCCTGGCTCGACGCGGCGTACCGATTCGGCTTCGAGCTCCGCCTGGCCTGCCCGGAGGGTCACGACCCCGATCCGGCCATCCTGGCGCGCGCCCGGGGCGAGACCACGATCGTGCTCACCCGCGACACCATGGAAGCGGCCGAGGGAGCCCACGTGGTCACCACCGACGTTTGGGCCTCCATGGGACAGGAGCAGGAGGCGGCAGACCGGGCCAAGGTCTTCCGGCCGTACCAGGTGAACGCCGCCGTCATGGAGCGGGCGTCCCCGGACGCGATCTTCCTGCACTGCCTCCCCGCGCACCGCGGTGAGGAGGTCACCGCCGAGGTCATCGACGGGCCGCGGTCCCGCATCTTCCCGGAGGCGGAGAACCGCCTCCACGCCCAGAAGGCCATCATGGTGGAGCTCATGTCATGAATGCCCCGTTGAAGCGCACCCCCCTGCACGAAGAGCACGCCTCGCTGGGTGCCAAGATCGTTCCCTTCGCCGGCTTCGAGATGCCGGTCCAGTACCCGACGGGGATCACCGCCGAGCACAAGGCCGTCCGTGAGGCCGCGGGCATGTTCGACGTGTCCCACATGGGCGAGTTCCTCCTCCGCGGTCCCCAGGCGCTGGACCTGATCCAGCGCGTCACCGTGAACGACGCCTCCCGGATGGAGGTGGGTCAGGCGCAGTACTCGGCCATGTGCTATCCGCACGGCGGGGTGGTGGACGACCTCATCGTGTACCGCTTCGCGGACCACTGGATGCTGGTCGTGAACGCCTCGAACCTGGACAAGGACCTGGCGTGGATCCGCAGTCACGCCGGGGACCTGGACGTGGAGGTGGAGGACAGCTCCGACGCGATGGCCCTCATCGCGCTCCAGGGCCCGGCGGCCCGGGAGATCCTCCGGCCGCTGGCGTCCATCAACGTGGACGACGTGCGTTACTACCACTTCCTGGAAGGGAAGGTGAACGGCGCTCCGGCGATCATCGCGGGCACGGGCTACACCGGCGAGGACGGCTTCGAGCTGTGTGTGGCCCCCGAGGACGCGGTGGGCGTCTGGCGCGCGCTCCTGGCGCAGGGCCGGGGGCTCATCCCCGCGGGGCTCGGCTCCCGCGACTCCCTCCGCCTGGAGGTCGGGTACGCGCTCTACGGGAACGACCT
>JBFYZE010000534.1:0-4474 GCA_041309665.1 Gemmatimonadales bacterium
CGACGACATCCTCCGCGCCCTGGGGCCGGGACGCGCCGGGGACGTGATCGTCCTCCCGGCCGAGGCGCTCAACGCCGACGCCCTCTTCATCGACAGCGTCCCGCTGGCGCGCCTGGAAGCGGCGCTGGAGCCCGCCACGATGGTGCGCGGGTACGAGATCACCGAAGCCCTGAGGCACCTGTGAGCCGGCGTCTACCTGTCGTCGCGGTGGTGGGCCGCCCCAACGTGGGCAAGTCCACCTTCTTCAACCGGCTCCTGGGGAGCCGGATCGCCATCGTGGACGACCGGCCCGGCGTGACCCGGGACCGGAACTTCGGCAAGGCGGATTGGGCCGGGCGGGCGTTCTTCGTCGTGGACACCGGAGGCGTGATCGAGGGGAGCGAGGAGCCCCTGGACCGCGCCATCCGCCAGCAGGCCATGGCCGCGGTGGAGGAGGCCGACGTCATCCTCTTCCTCGTGGACGGGAAGGCGGGTGTCCACCCGCTGGACGAGAAGCTGGCGGAGGTGCTCAGGAAGGCGGACAAGCCCGTGCTCGTGGTGGTCAACAAGGTGGACAACCTCCCCAACGATCCGGCGCACCACGATTTCTGGAGCCTGGGCATGGGCGAGCCCCTCCCCGTGAGCGCGATCTCGGGGAAGGGGACGGGGGACCTCCTGGACCGCGTGCTGGCCAAGCTCCCCGAGGCCGGCGAGGAGGAGCCCGAGGAGGGTCTCGTCCGCGTCGCCGTGGTGGGGAAGCCGAACGTGGGCAAGTCCAGCTTCGTCAACCGGCTCTTCGGCGAGGAGCGCATGGTGGTGAGCGACATCGCCGGGACCACGCGGGACCCCGTGGACACGCCCTTCAAGTACCACGGCAGGACGCTGGTCTTCGTGGACACCGCGGGGCTGCGCCGGCAGTCGAAGATCACCGACTCCCTGGAGTACTACAGCGCGCTGCGCACGGAGCGGGTGGTGCGCGAGGCCGACGTGTGCGTGCTGCTCGTGGACGCCGCCGAGCGCGAGTTCCACCACCAGGACATCCGCATCGCCGAGCAGGCCTGGGAGGCGGGCACGGGCGTGATCGTGGTGGTGAACAAGTGGGACCTCGTGGAGAAGGAGACCATGACCGCGCCGGACTACGAGAAGCAGGCCCGGCAGCGCTATCCCTTCCTCCAGTGGGTGCCCTTCGTGTTCGCCTCCGCCCTCACGGGGCAGCGCGTGCGCCGCACGCTCGACCTGATCGTGGACGTGGCCGCCGAGCGTGATCGCAAGATCGACACCCACGAGGTCAACGAGGTCCTGGAGGAGCTGAGCCGGCGCCAGCCCGCGCCCCACCATCGCGGCCGCCCCGTGAAGATCAAGTACGGCACGCAGATCGGCACGGCGCCGCCCACGTTCGTGCTCTTCGCCAACTATCCCAAGGAGATCCCCGAGCACTACATTCGGTACCTCCTGAACGGGTTCCGGGAGAAGTGGACGTTCACCGGAGTGCCCGTTCGCCTGCGCCTCCGCGGAAGCCGCGAGCCGTGACCTACCTCCTTCTCGCCCTGTCGTACCTGCTCGGCGCGATCCCGACGAGCTACTGGGTCGGGAAGGCGTTCCACGGCCTCGACCTCCGGCAGCACGGGTCGGGCAACCTGGGGGCCACCAACGCGTTCCGGGTGCTGGGGTGGCGCTCGGCGGCGCCCGTCATGGCCGTGGACATCCTGAAGGGCTTCGTGCCGGTGTGGTTCTTCCCGGGGCTGGCGGGTGCCTCCTTCGCCTGGACGCTGGCGTTCGGCGCCGCCGCGATCGTGGGGCACATGTTCTCCGTGTGGGTGGGCTTCAAGGGCGGGAAGGGCATGGCCACCAGCGCGGGGGTCTTCTTCGCCCTGGCGCCGTGGGCGTGCCTGGGCGCGCTGGGGATCTGGATCCTCGTCACCTTCGCCACCCGGATCGTGTCGCTGGCCTCCATCGCAGCCGCCGCCGCCCTCCCCGTCCTGGTCGCGCTCCTTCCGCACCGGGGAGGCCGGGGCCTGGTGCTCTTCACCACAGCGCTGGCCGCCTTCGTGATCTGGGCCCACCGCGCGAACGTGCAGAGGCTCCTGAAGGGCGAGGAGCACCGCTTCGGCCGTCCCCGCCAGGAGAGCGCCGATGCGTGAGAACGTGCGCGCGGCCGTGGTGGGCGCCGGGGGGTGGGGCACGGCCCTGGCCGCCCTCATGGCGAGGCGGGGACACCAGGTCGTGCTCTGGACCTTCGAGGAGCACGTGGCCGCCTCCATCGAGCGCGACCGCGTCAACCCCTACCTGGACGGCGTGACGCTCCCCGAGTCGCTGGGCGTGACCACCGACCTGGCGACGGCCGTGGGCGGCGCAGAGCTGGTGCTCTCGGTGAGCCCGTCCCAGTTCGTGGCCCGGGTGATGGGGGCGGCGGCGCCGCACCTGCGCTCCGACGCCATCGTGGTGAGCGCGTCCAAGGGGATCGAGCTCGACACCCTGCGCAGCATGGACCAGGTTCTGGGGTCCTTCCTCCCCGCCGGGCTCATGGACCGGTTCTGCGTGCTGTCGGGCCCCAGCTTCGCGGCCGAGGTGGCCCGGGACGCACCCACCGCGGTGGTGGCGGCCAGCCGGAACGCCGAGGCGGCGCGCCGGGTGCAGGCGCTCCTCCAGACCGACTGCTTCCGGGTCTACACCAACCCGGACGTGGTGGGCGTCGAGCTCGCCGGCGCCCTGAAGAACGTCATCGCGGTCGGAGCGGGGATGGCCGCCGGGCTGGGGGCCGGTCACAACACCCTCGCCGCGCTCATCACCCGCGGACTGGCCGAGATCACCCGGCTGGGTGTCGCACTCGGCGCGGAGCGGGCTACCTTTTCCGGGTTGGCGGGCATGGGGGATCTCGTGCTCACGTGCACGGGTAGCCTGAGCCGGAACCGGACCGTGGGATACCGCCTGGGGAGGGGTGAGAAGCTGACGGAGATCCTCGCGGACATGACCGCGGTGGCGGAGGGCGTGAAGACGGCGGAGGCGGTGCACGCGCTGGCGGCACGCCACGGCGTGGAGATGCCCATCTCCGAGCAGGTCTACGCCATCGTCCACGAGGGCCGCAGCCCCGTGGAGGCCATGCGCGCCCTCATGCTGCGGGACCCGAAGCCGGAAGAGTGGTCATGAACCGTCCCGCCGGTGAGCGGCATCCGGACACGGGACCGCACGTCCGCGCCGTGGCCGCCTGGGATCCCGGCACGCGCCGGGTGCGCTGGCACAGTCCGAGAGGGGGAGGAGCCTGGATGAACGAGCCCATCGCGAAGAAGGCCTACTACTCCATCGGCGAGGTGTGCGACCTTACCGGGCTGAAGGACCACGTGCTCCGGTACTGGGAGACCCAGTTCGACGTCCTCAACCCGACGAAGAACCGGGCAGGCAACCGCGTGTACCGGCCCAAGGAGATCGAGCTCGTCCTCCTGGTCAAGCACCTCCTCTACGAGGAGAAGTACACCATCGAGGGGGCGCGCAAGAAGCTCCAGGAGATGCGCAAGGCGGGCGAGCTGGCCGAGGAGCGGCAGGAGATCCTGGAGCCGGAGGTCGTGGCGGGGATGAAGGCCGAGCTCAAGGAGCTCCTCGACGTGCTCACGCCCCCGGCGCCCACCGGGTAGCCATGGACATCCTCTGCACCAACGACGACGGCTACCTGGCCCCGGGGCTCCGCGTGCTCGCGTCGGCCGCCCGCTCCCTGGGGTCCGTCAGCGTCGTAGCTCCCGACCGCGAGCAGAGCGCGACCAGCCACTCCCTCACCATGCATCACCCGCTGCGCGCCCGGCGCGGCACGGACGGGTCGTGGGTGGTGGACGGGACGCCCACGGACTGCGTGATCCTCGCCGTGAGCGAGCTGCTTCCGAAGCCGCCGGACGTGTGCGTGTCGGGGATCAACCACGGCCCGAACATGGGCGAGGACGTCCTCTACTCCGGCACGGTGGCCGCGGCCATGGAGGCCACGGTCATCGGGATCCCCTCGGTGGCGATCTCGTACACGGGGGACCGCCGCGAGGAGCTGGACGCGTGGGAGGACCTGGTCCGCGCCCTCCTGGAGCAGATGCTCGACCGGCGGTCCTTCCCGGAGCACACCCTGTTCAACGTGAACCTCCCGGCGTGCGCTCCCGACGCGGTGCGAGGGATCCGGGTGACCTCCCTGGGACGCCGCCGCTACTCCGAGTCCATCACCCGGGCGCTCGACCCCTCGGGCCGAGAGTACTTCTGGATCGGCGGCGGCTCGGTGCACTGGGAGGGCTCGGAGCATTCGGACTTCCAGGCGGTGCGGGACGGGTACGTGTCGGTCACGCCTCTCTCCCTGGACCTTACGAACTATCGACTCCTCGAGGAGATCCGCGGGTGGAACCTGGGCCTCTAGACGACACCACGTACGTCGGCTACCGCCGCCGCCTCATCGAGGACATCCGCGCGCACGGGATCGACGACCTGGAGATCCTGCAGCTCTTTGATCGCGTCCCGCGGCACATCTTCC
>JBFYZE010000535.1:0-6391 GCA_041309665.1 Gemmatimonadales bacterium
GTCGTAGAAGAGGTCTCCTCCCTCCGACGTCACCATCAGCCCCTCGGCGCGGGCCACGTCGGTGACCCACTGCCGCTGGTCCCTCCGCGGCTGCAGGTACTGCTTGAGGGACACCACGCCCCAGTCCTTGAGGCGCCGGATGTTGTGCTGAACCTCCTCGTAGCTGGTGAGGTCGTTGTTCCGGGCGGCGTCACCCTGGTAGAGGGGGTCGCCGGTGGTGTACGTGCGCGGGCCGATCATCCGCCCCGCCTCCACCATCTCGGCGGTGGGGAAGATGTTCTCCGACCACATGCTGTTGTCCAGGTCCGTGGTCACGCCGTAGGCCAGGGAGATGGCCTGCTCGTAGTCGCGCAGCGGCCGGTACCCCCGGTGCTCCCGGTGATGGTGGGCGTGCATGTCCACCCAGCCGGGGATGATGGTCTTGCCCGCAGCGTCGATGACCCGATCTGCGCCGCTGGTGTCGCAGGCGCCGACGCAGCTTATGCGCGCCCCCTGCACCACCACCGTCCCGCCCTCGATGACCTGGTCGCCTTCCACCGTGACGATGCGCGCCCCCGTGAACGCCACCGTCCCGGTGGGCAGGTCGCGCTGCACGGTCAGGGAGAGGTGCGCCGTGTCGGCGGTCTCCTCCTCGACCCGGTAGGCGAACCAGCGCGTCCCGCTCCCGAACTCAACCGTGTTGGCGTCGCGCCAGCGCGGGAACATCCCGCCCTCCAGGCTCAGGCGCCGCACGGGGAGCTTCCCGTCCCGCTTCTCCAGCTCCACGGGCGCGGCCCCGGTCCCCTGGTAGGGGAGCGCGGTGAGGTACACATTGTCGCCCTCCTGGAACGCGGCCCACCTTCCGTCGGGCGAGGGCACCACCTCGTCGGCGTAGGGAAGGATGAGGTGCTCCCGCGGGTCCAGGCCGTCGGGGCGCACCGACACCAGCACCGTGCGCAGCCCGCGGGTGCCGCTCCGGAACTCGGGGTAGAAGATCCGCCCCTCCGGGCCCCACGACGGCGCGAGGATGGAGCGCCGTGCCACGGACGACGGGCTCATGCCGGTCGGAAGAGCAACCCGCGCCACGTGCTTGGTCGCGCCTCCGTCGGCGGGAAGCGTGACCACGTCCCACCACGGGTTGTGCGTCACCGTGCGGCCCCTCGCCGTGGCGCCTGACCCCCCCGCCAGCACCAGCGTGCGGCCGTCCGGGCTCCAGGCCGGGTGCACGTATTCGCCGGGCTGGGTGGTGAGGCGCACGGGACGGCCGCCGGAGGCGGGGACCTTCCACACGTGCCCGCCCAGCGTGTCGGTCCATGTGGTGAACGCGATCCACCTGCCGTCCGGCGACCAGGCCGGTGCGAACTCCTGCTCCTCGGGGAAGTCGGCGGGGGTGATCCGCTTCGCCTCGCCCCCGGAGCGCGGCTGCGCCCAGATGCGGCCGATGGACTGGAACGCGATGCGATGGCCGTCGGGGGACGCCGTCTGCCAGCGCAGGAACTTCGACTGGAACGCTCCGTCCTCGATCCGGAAGGGTCCCCACGCCAGCTCCGACAAGGTGCGGTTGACCCGGGCGCGGAACGGGAGGGTGACCACCTCGCCGGAGGCCACGTCCACCCTCCGGATCTTCCCTCCAGCCCACAGCACCAGCGACCGGCCGTCCCTCGCCCAGGCGTAGCCCGGGAGCATGCTGAGCGTGTAGGAGTTGGCTTCCACCGAGACCGCGATGGGGTCCATGAGCAGGCGCTCCGAGCCCGTCTCCAGGTCGCGGAGCCAGAGGGCGGTGCGGGGCCCGAACTCGTGTCCCTTCCACTCGATGGTTCCGTCGGGGATCTGGCGGGCGAACGCGAGCCATCTCCCGTCGGGAGAGATCTCGGGCGCCCACGCGCCGCCCGAGGAGGCGCGGCCGGCTGCGGCGCCATCCGCAGTGCCCGAGGTGATGTCCACCACCGTCCCCGTGCGCCGGTCGAGGCGCCGGACCTGGAAATGCCCCAGGAGGGCGTCGGCGTCGCCCGAGGAGAACTGGTGGTAGACGTAGCGTCCGTCCGGAGAGACCGACGGCCAGGTGGCGGCATTCTCGGTGACCAGCTGGATTCCGTCGCCGCCGTCCCGGTGGATCATCCAGATGCCGCCCGCTCCGGCTGCGGAGCCGCCGCCCACCGGGGCGCGCTTGAAGACGATGTACTCGCCGTCGGGCGTCCACGTCGGGAGGGACGCGCGCACGTTCCTGTCGTTGAACACCGCTCTGGGGCTCGCTCCGTCGGCATCCATGATCCAGAGGTTCGCCTGCCCCTTACGGTCCGACACGAACGCGATGGTTCGCCCGTCGGGGGAGATGCGCGGCATGTAGTTCATGGAGATGCCGGCATCCTGGGTCAGGGCCACCGCCTCACCGCCGCCCGAGGTGGGCGCGCGGTAGATGTGCCCCACGAGGTCGAAGACCATCCAGCTCCCATCCGGGGAGACGTCCACCGAGAGCCACGTCCCCTCCTCCGTGGTGAAGTCCACCACCCGGGTCTGCCCCCGCGCCTGGGTGACGTCCCAGTCCGGGCTCGTCGCCCCCGTCGCCTGGGCGGCCAGCGCCGGCGGCATGAGCGCCAGGCCGAGGACCACCATCCGTGCCGTCTTCATCGTCGCCTCCATGAGGAGTGCCGCGGGTCGTGTCAGAGATCCACCCAGAGCGGAGGGTGCCCCAGGACGTCCAGGAACCGCAAGACGTCGTCGCGGGCCACCGCCGTGGTCATGGCGTTGTCGAGGGGATGGGCGTTCCAGACCTCCTGGAGGCGGAGCCCCGAGTCCAGCGCCACGGACACCCGGTCGCCGTGGTCGTTGAGCACGGCGAAGGGGGTCACCGACCCGGGGATGACGCCCAGGTAGCGCATGAGCCGATCCGGGCTCCCGAAGGAGAGGCGACCCCGCGCGCCCACCTGGGGCGCCACCACCTTGAGGTCCACGTCCGTGTCGAAGCGGGCCACGAGGAGCCACATGGTGCCCTTCTTGTCCCGGAGGAAGAGGTTCTTGGTGTGGGCTCCGGGAAGGTCGCCCTTGAGCTTCTGGGCCTCCTCCACCGTGAAGACCGGGGCGTGCCGGTGCGTGGTGTGGGCGATGCCGAGCTGGTCCAGGCGGGCCCAAAGCTCCTCGGGCGTCGCCGGAGCAGACCCGTCATCGAGAAGGGCGGGAGGCGTGTCGGTCATGGAAGGGCGCCTGCAGGCGAGAGGTGGCGCACCACCCGGGATGGTGCCAACGCATCAGGGTACCCGGGGCCCCGGGCTTCTGGCAACGCAGGATATGGCGTAGGCGCCGGCGGGGCCCGAGATTCCGGTGTCTCGACACGCACCCACGTGGGAGGAGCCAGATGCTGGGACGGGAACACGCCATCGGGCACCCCGCCCTCACCGATGAACACACGGGGCTGGCGAACCGGCTGCACTTCGAGCTGGTCTACAGCTACCTGTTCAACGGTGCCGACCGGGGCGTGCCCCTCACGCTCATGCTCCTCTCCACCCCCGTCCCCGACGCGGAGGCCATGCGGGCGCTGGGCGAGCGCATCCAGACCACCACGCGCACCTCCGACCTCGTCGCCCACCTGGGCGGCGGCCGCTTCATCGTCATCCTGCTGGGCACGAACCTCTCCGGCGGGCGCATCGCCGCCGACCGCGTGGAGACGGCCCTGCAGGGCGTGGCCGTGGGGACGGTGGCCATCGGGCTGGCGACGTACCGAGCGGAGATGAAGGAGTCCTCCGACCTGCTGAAGGCCGTGGACGCCGCCGTCCGGAAGGCGGAAGCCGCCGGCGGCGGCGTGGAACTCTAGGACCACGCCGGGGGTCCGCGCTGGACAACCTCACCCACTCCCTGGTCGGGGCGGCTCTCTCCAAGGCAGGGTTGGACCGGCGCACCCCGTTGGCCACGGCCACCCTCGTCTTCGCCGCCAACGCCCCCGACGCCGACGTGATCGCCAGCTTCCGGGGCGAGTACTTCGCGCTCGCGTTCCGCCGCGGGGTCACCCATGGGCTTCCGGCGCTCGTGGTCCTCCCGTTCCTGGTCGCCGGCTCGATTCTGGCCTGGGACCGTTGGGTGCGGCGCAGGAGAGACCCCCGGGCCCCTGCGGCCCTCCCGCGACAGGTGCTCCTCCTCGCGTTCGTGGGCATCCTCAGCCACACCCCCATGGACTGGCTCAACGTGTACGGGGCCCGGTGGGGGCTCCCCTTCAGTGGAGCGTGGAGCTACGGCGACGCCCTGTTCATCGTGGACCCGTGGCTCTGGCTCCTCCTGGCGAGCGGCGTCTTCCTGGCACGCGCCGGGAGCACGGCCCTCTGGGCCGTGCTCGGCCTGCTGGTGACGGCCCTCATGCTCCTCGGTCCCGTCCCCCGCGCCGCCGGCGGACTCTGGGTGGCGGGTGTGGCAGGGTTGCTGGCGCTGCGCCGGTGGAGCCCCTTGGAGAGCGACCGTCTCCGCAGGCGCACCTCCCGCGTGGCCGTGGCCGCGTCGGCGGCCTACGTGGCGCTCATGGTGCTCGCCGCGACGTCGGGCGAGCGCCGAGTGAGGGGCGCCGCCGACGCCGCGGGCCTCGAGCCCATCGACGTCCTCGTCTCGCCGGTCGCCGCCAACCCCTTCGCCGCCGACGTGGAGGTGGTGACCGCCGCGGGATACGTCCCCGGGGAGCTCCGGTGGCTCCCTCGCCCCGAGGTGTCGCTGCGGCCCGTGGACCTGGTGCCCTTCCTGCGCCAGCCCGCCGATGCCGACCCGCTCGCCGTGGCCTCGGCCCTGGAGGCGGCCCGGGCCATGCCCGACGTCCGCAACTATCTGACGTGGTCCAGGTACCCCCACGCCGAAGTGCGCCGGGAGCCCGACGCCTGGGTGGTGCGCTGGTCCGATGCCCGTTACGACGCCGGGGACGGAGCGGGTGGCCTGAGCGGGGTGACCGTCCGGGTCACTCCTGCCCCCTGAGCAGGCTCGACGGCGGGGCCGCCTGCCCGGAACTCAGCGACCTCCGCCGAGGCGTGAGCGGACGGCCGCCGCGGTGACCTCCGCCTGGTACGCCGCGAGGCGGCGGGCCAGGTCGAGCGTGCGCTCCACGGGAGCCAACTCCACGCCGTTGATGTGGAAGAGACCAGCCTCGATGCGCGGCCCGGTGCGCACGTACGACGTGTCCACGAGCATCATGAGCGAGGAGTGGCGCACGTCGTCGTGGAGCCCCTCCAGCTCCTCGTGGATCCCCTGGTCCGCGATCCAGGCGTTCCAGCGGGGGTTGTCGTAATACTCGGGGACGTAGAGGATGTCCGTGCCCGAGCCCTTCCACTCCTCGGAGAGCGCCGCGGCCACCGCCGCCATCCCCTCCTGGTTCCCTCCGCTGTCCCCCAGCAGGATGACGTGCTCGAACCCGTGCGCCTTCATGCTCCGGGCGATGTCGGTGAGGAGGGCGCGGAACGTCTCCTGGGTCACGCTCACCGTCCCCGGGTACCGCATATGGCTCGACGCAGGCTCGATGTCCCCCTCGGGGACGAAGGAGATGATAGGCGCCACGAGCGCGTCTCCCAGCTCCCGGGCCAGCGCCTCCATGGTGGCGCGGAGGATGATGCTGTGCTTTCCCAGCGCGAGGTACGGCCCGTTCTGCTCGATCCCGCCGGTGGCGATGAGCACGGTGCGGTGGCCGGTGCGGAGGAGGTCCCGGACCTCGAGCCAGGTCAGCTCCTCGAGCCACACCGAGTCGTGGATGGGGAGGAGCCTGGGCGTCTCCGGATCCGGCGAGCCGGGCTGGGGGAGCGCCTGGGCCGCCGCGGTGCGCGGCGCGGCGAGCGTCATCCCGACGGCAACGACGAGGGAAAGGGCACGGGCGGCGGTCATGGGAGCCTCCAGGTGGGGTCGATCAGCAACCGAGCGCGTCGTCCCCCGTCAGCTCGATGACGTCGGGCCGGTTCGGGACGATGCAGAGGAACTCGAAGGGCTCCTCCCCCTCCGCGTGGTAGGAGTGGGGCACGCCGGCAGGGATGAAGACCACGTCGCCGGCGCTCACCCTCACGCGCTCGTCGCCCAGCGTGACACGCGCCGTTCCCCGGAGCACGTACTGCTCGTGCTCCACCGTGTTGGTGTGGCGGGGCATGCCGCCCCCGGGCTGCATGATGAAGCGCCGGAGCGCGAAGTTGGGTCCCTCGTCGGGGCCGATGAGCACCTGACGGGTGGTTCCGGTCCCGGCTTTCACAACCTCTGCGGGCAGGGCGTCGGCGCGCTTCACGGACATGGTGGCTCCTTGCAGGGCTGGTGCGGACACGGCGTGGCGTGGACCCCAGAAGTGACGGCATCCCGTGCCTCCCGCGCAAGCCGGAGCGCCCCACTCCCGGACCGCGCCGGCTCCGGAGGGCCCACACGCTCGCGGGGGGGGGGGGGGGGGGGCCCCGCCCCCCCCCCCCCCCCCCCC
>JBFYZE010000536.1:0-4800 GCA_041309665.1 Gemmatimonadales bacterium
GGGCGTGCGCGCGGCGTCGCCCAGGAGCTCGCACATGCGCCCGCGCAGCAGAGCCGCCTTGACGAGCTCCCGGCGGACCTGCCCACCGCCACGCCCGCTGGCCAGGAGGAGGAGCGCCAGCCAGTGCTGGAGTGGATCACGCCCCACCAGGCGCATGGCGTGGCCCAGCGAGTCCACCCCCCGTCCCCCCAGCGCCGCCGAGTTCACGATGCGCAGCAGCTTGTAGGAGAGGGCGGGGTCCGCTCGGAACGCCTCCTCGACGGTGCGGTCGGTCACCTTCGGGTCGGAAAGGAGGGCGAGGATCCGGAGGGTGGCCACCGCGCTCCCGTCCACGTCCCGCCCCTGGAGCGTCTCCGGGCGGAAGAAGTGGAACCCCTGGAAGAGCTCGAATCCGAGGTTCCGGCAGCGGTCGTGCATCTCGGCGCTCTCCACCTTCTCCGCCAGGAGCTGGACGCCCCGGGGCCGGAGCGTCTCCACCAACGTCTCCAGCGCGTCCCCCGACGCCAGCACGTCCACCTTGACGATGTCGGCGAGCTCCAGGAGGTCCCCGGGGTCGGTCAGGGGCGACACGTCGTCCAGGGCAATGCGGAATCCCCTCTCCCGGAGCTCCCGGCACGCGGCCATGACGCGGGGCGTCGGCCGCACCGTCTCCAGCAGCTCCACCACCACCGAAGCCGGGTCCAGGACCTCGCCCAGCCCCGCCGCCAGCGCCGACTCCGAGACGTTGACGAAGGCCACGCGCCCCTCTGTGAGGCGCTCGAGGCCCACGGCCAGGAGCGCGTCCACGATGACCCCGCTCTCCATGCGGTCGGGCGCGAGGGCGTCATCGGCGGCCCCGGCGAGGGCGCTCCCCCGGTAGAGGAGCTCGTAGGCCACGATGCCCTGGTGGTCGTCGAAGATGGGCTGGCGGGCGATGAAGATGTCGCGCATGGGGACCGCCTCGGCGCTGGGAACGATGGAGAGACCGGCGCCGGCCCTCCGGGTCCCTCCCGGCACCCCCCGTCGGTCACGCTGCGGAGGGGCCCTCCACGAGCGGGATCACCGAGGGGAACGGGAACGGCTTCTGGAGCCGCCGCACGCCGTCTCTCATCCATTCAGCATCGGACGAGAGCTCCCCGGTCATGAGGATCTTGATGCCGCCGAACCGGTGGTCGTCCAGCCAGGCCAGCACCGAGTCGCCTCCACCCGGCATGCGCATGTCCACCAGCACCGCGTCGAAGGCACCTCCCTCCAGGAGCGCCAGCGCCTCGAAGGCGTCGGCGGCCGCATGGACCTTGTGGCCTCGCCGCTCGAGGAGGCGCCGGAGCGCGGTCCTGATCAGCGGCTCATCATCGGCGATGAGAATCCGGAGCCTGCGCCGGTCCATCTCTGGAGGCGCGAGCGAAAACGGGGCTTTCACTGGGAGGCCCTTGGGGGGGGGCGTGAATTCAAGTCAGGTAATCCAAGATAGGAGCCGGAGGCGCGACCGCGAGGGTTTTCTTTCCGCCGCCACGGGGCGCGCCCGCCTCCGCCCCTCGCCGGTCCCGCTCTTCCCCCCCGGGACTCAACTCGCGGGAGCGCGGGACGATACTCACTCCAGCGGCCGGAAATGGGCCGGCCAACTCGAGGGGCCCCGCGCCCCACGGAGCAAGGACGCTCCGGTTTCCACTCTCAATGGAAGGAGAGATCCCATGCGCATCAACACGAACGTCTCGGCCCTGAACACCCTGCGCACCCTGGGCACCACGGGCAAGGAGTTCGCCAAGTCCGTGGGCCGCCTGTCCTCGGGCTACCGCATCAACCGCGCCGCCGACGACGCCGCGGGCCTCGGCATCGCCAACCAGATGCGCGCCGACCTGCGCTCCATGCGCCAGGCCAGCCGCAACGCCGAGCAGGCGGGCTCGCTGCTCCAGGTCGCCGAGGGCGCGGCCCAGACGGTCTCGCAGATCGTGGACCGGATGAAGGAGCTGGCCACGCAGGCCGCCTCCGACAACGTGGACTCGTCCGGGCGCACGCGCATCAACGGCGAGTTCGCCGACCTCCGCGCCGAGATCACCAGGGTGGTGGACACCACCAAGTTCCAGGGCTCCACGCTGCTGAACGCGACGCTGGGGAACACCGTGGACCTGGCCGACGCCGCCACCACGCTGGACGCCGCCGCCGGCTTCAGCTCCGCGGTCGCCACCGGCGCGGTGGCCGACACCTACACCGTGTCGCAGGACGACGGTGAGGTCACGCTGACCAACAGCTCCGGCTCGCTCACCCAGGTGGTCACGGTGACGGCCGGCGGCGCGCAGGACATCGTCTTCGACAAGTTCGGCATCACCATCTCCACGCACGCCAACTTCGAGATCACCGACGGCGACGAGAACCTGGCCGGCGACCTGGTGGTGGCGGGCAGCGGCACCTCGTTCCTGGTGAGCTCCTCCGCGCAGTACGCCGCGGGCAGCGCCGACAACGTCGCGCTGGCCACCATGGACCTGACCGTCTCGACCCTGGGGATCGGCGGCGACTCGCTGGCCACCAAGACCGGCGCGCAGACCGCACTGGCCCATCTCGACACGGCCATCGGCAAGATCTCCGACGTGTTCGCGGACATCGGCGCGGCCCAGAACCGCATCGAGTACGCCCAGCAGGCCAACGACGCCGCCGTGGAGAACGTCGCGGCCGCCGAGTCGGTCATCCGGGACGTGGACATGGCCGCCGAGGTCACCCAGATGACCAAGTACCAGATCCTGCAGCAGGCCGGCACGGCGATGCTGGCGCAGGCCAACCAGGCCCCGCAGAACGTGCTCTCCCTTCTTCGATAACCCCGAGGGAGATGACGCGGAAGCGGGATCGGGGATCGGGACCGCGGCCGCCTAGGCCCCGCTCCCACCGCCCGGGGGCCTTCCAGGCCTCCGGGCGCTCCGTCTTCGTGAGGGCCGGCGCGCGCAGCCGGAGGAAAGAGGAGGGCGCATGACGGGCATCGTGGCGTTCCAGGGGCTGGCCACGGGGATCGACTTCCGCGACCTGGTGGACCAGATCATCCAGGCGGAGTCCCGGCCGGTGACGCTCCTCCAGGCGCGCACCACGGCGCTGGAGCGCAAGAGCACGGCGTGGGAGGACATCCGCTCCCGCGTGGAGACCCTCCAGGCCCGGGCCGCCGATCTCTCCGACGGCCTCTTGTTCAACACGTTCCGTACGTCCGTTGCGGGGTACGCCGAGCGCGCACCCGTCTCCGTGGCCGCGGGCACCGCCGCGTCGCCGGGCTCGTTCACGCTGGCGGTGCACCAGCTCGCCGCCGCCGAGAAGCTCTCCGGGGAGTCCGTGGCCGACCGAAGGGCGGCGCTGGGGCTGGACGGAGAGATGCTGGTGGGAGGGCGCCCGGTGGTCGTGGACGCGGACGACTCCCTGGACGACATCGCCGCCGCGCTGAACGCCGCGAACCGGGGGAGCGCGCCCTCGGGGGTGTCGGCCGGCGTGGTGGCCGCGGGCACCGGGTACCGCCTCGTCCTCACCGCGGCGCGCACGGGTGCGGGCGGACTCTCGGTGTCCGACGTGGACGGGGGTGTCCTCGCGGGGCTGGGGATCCTGGACGGGACGACGGGCCTCAAGCACGCCACCTCCTCCGGGGCGAAGGGCGACGCGTTCCTCGCCGCCACCACCGCGGTGGGGACGCTCCTGGGGCTCACCCGGCCCCCCGCGGCGACGGTGTCCGTGGGCGGCCTTCTGGTGTCCGTGGACCTGGCCACCGATTCGCTGGCCGACGTGGCCGCGGCCGTGAATGCCGCTGCCGCGTCCGCCGGGAGCTCCATCGCCGCCCAGGTGGTGAGCGAGGACGACGGTGACGGAAACGTGGCCCGGCGCCTGGAGATCTCGGGCACCACCGCGTTCACCGACGCCGGCGGCGTCCTGGAGACGCTGGGGGTCCTGGAAGGGGGCCGGAGCGCCGTGGCGCAGCGCGTCGCCGGCGCGGCCTTCACCGACGGCGACGGCGTGACCGAAGCCAGCGCCTCCACGCTCCTCACCGACCTCTGGGCGAGAGGGGTGGCGGAGGGGGTGGAGGTGGGCGACACCCTCACCCTGGCCGGGACCCGGGGCGACGGGACCCACTTCACCAAGACGTTTTCGGTGCAGGCGGGGAGCACCCTCGGAGACCTGGCCGCCGCCCTCGATGCGACCGACGCCTTCGGAGCCGGTACGCGCCCCGCGACGGCATCCGTCTCCGGCGGCAGGCTCGTGGTCGCCGACGGCACGGCCGGCGACAGCCGCCTGGCCCTCTCGGTGGTGGCCCACAACGAGGGTGGGGGGCACCTGGACTTCGGCGCCTTCGTGGCGCTCCAGACCGGGCGCGCCCGGCAGGTGGCCGCCGGCGCCGACGCCCATCTCACCCTGGACGGTGTGTTCTTCTCCCGCAGCTCCAACGCCGTGGCCGACCTGGTGGAGGGGGTCACCCTCAACCTCACCGCGGCCACCGGTGACGAGGTGACGGTGGCGGTCGAGCGGGACGCGGCGGCCATCGCCTCGCGCGTGCAGGACTTCGTGCGCGCCTTCAACGCGGTCTCCGAGCTGGTGGACTCCCACTTCACCGGAACCGGCGCAGACGACGCAGCGGCTACGCGGCCCCTCTCGGGAGACGCGGTGGCGCGCACGGTGCGCCTCCAGCTCAGGGAGGCGCTGGAGAGCGCGGTCTCCCGGGCGGTCACCGGGCTGGCCGGCCTCTCCGAACTGGGGATCACCCTGAGCCGGGACGGGACGTACGACGTGGACGCCGCCGCGCTCCAGGCGGCGCTGGAGGCCGACCCGTTGTCGGTGGAGCGCTACTTCGCGGCGTACGAG